>VEPB01000572.1 GCA_012026715.1 Methylococcaceae bacterium
CCGCCGCAGCATCGATTTCAGCGTGATGCAGGAGCAGCCTGGCGACGATCCGGTGCCGGTTTTTTCGTTCCTGGGCTCGGTGGACGAGCATCCGCCCCAGGTGGCCTGCCACATCACCCGCACCAACTCCCGCACCCACGATATCATCCGCGGTGGCCTGGACCGCTCGCCCATGTACTCGGGCATTATCGAAGGGGTGGGGCCGCGCTATTGCCCGTCCATCGAGGACAAGGTGGTGCGCTTTTCCGAACGCGACTCCCATCAGATCTTCGTGGAGCCGGAAGGCCTGGACAGCAACGAGATCTACCCCAATGGCATCTCCACCAGCCTGCCGTTCGATGTGCAGCTGGAGCTGGTGCGTTCCATCCGCGGCTTCGAGCAGGCCCACATCGTCCGGCCCGGCTACGCCATCGAATACGATTTCTTCGATCCCCGCGACCTCAAGGCGTCCCTGGAGACCAAGCATCTGGCCGGCCTGTTCTTCGCCGGCCAGATCAACGGCACCACCGGCTACGAGGAGGCCGCCGCCCAGGGCCTGATCGCGGGGCTCAACGCCGCCCGCCGGGCGCAAGGGCTGGAAGCCTGGTCGCCGACCCGGGACGAGGCCTACATCGGGGTGATGATCGACGATCTGATCACCCGCGGCACCGCCGAGCCCTACCGCATGTTCACCAGCCGCGCCGAATACCGGCTGCTGTTGCGGGAGGACAACGCCGATCTGCGGCTGACCCCGCAGGGTCGGGAACTGGGCCTGGTGGACGACGAACGGTGGGGTGTCTTCGACGACAAGCGGGAGCGCATTGCCAAGCTGCAATCCGATTTGGCGGCGATCCGTCTGTTGCCCCAGTCCGAACTCACCGCCGGCCTGGAGACGCCCCTGAGCCGGGAATGCACCGCCCTGGACCTGTTGCGCCGGCCCGAGATGAGTATCCGCCAACTGCTGGCAGGCCTGGAGGGGCAAGCGAGCAACCATCCCGAGCCGGTGCTGGAGCAGGTGGAAATCCAGGCCAAATACGCCGGCTACATCGAACGTCAGCAGGGCGAGATCGAAAGGGCGCGCCGCTACGACCACTGGCGGCTGCCGGAGGCGCTGGATTATTCCAATGTGGTGGGCCTCAGCAACGAAGTGCGGGAGAAGCTGCGCACGCAACGGCCCGAGACCCTGGGCCAGGCGGCTCGCATCCCTGGGGTGACGCCGGCGGCCATCTCGCTGCTGCTGGTCCACCTCAAGAAGCGCAGCGCCTGAGATGATTCAGGCCGAATCCCTGCTCCGCCAGGGTCTGGCGGAACTGCCGCTGGCCGCCTCGGAAAACCAGGTGCAGCAACTGCTGTCCTTCCTGCGGTTACTGCTGAAATGGAACCGCGTCTATAATCTCACCGCCATCGACCGGGCCGAGGACATGGTCGGCCTGCATCTGCTGGACAGCCTCGCCGTGCTGCCCCACCTGGGCGGAGAACGCATCCTCGATGTCGGCACCGGGGCCGGCCTGCCCGGCATTCCGCTGGCGCTGTTCGAACCCACCCGGCAGTTCGTGCTGCTGGACAGCAATGCCAAGAAGACCCGCTTCGTGACTCAGGCGGTGATCGAACTGGGCCTGCGCAATGTGCGGGTGGAACACGCGCGGATCGAACAGTATGCGCCGGATGAGGGGTTCGACCGGGTGATCTGCCGGGCTTACGCCGCTCTGCCGGAGATTCTGGACCAGACCCGGCGGCTGCTGCGGCGCGGCGGGAAGATTCTCGCCCTCAAAGGACGGCTGGCGGAATCGGAGCTCGCGCCGATCGCAGGTGTGGAGATGCAGACATTCAAACTGGACGTTCCGGGGATCGACGCGGAGCGCCATGTGGTCGCAATTACGGTTCGAGACTGACAGTCCATGGGAAAAATCATCGCGGTCGCCAATCAGAAGGGCGGGGTGGGCAAGACCACCACGGCGGTCAATCTGGCCGCCTCGCTGGCCACCACCAAGCGGCGGGTGCTGCTGGTGGACCTGGATTCCCAGGGCAACGCCACCATGGGCTGCGGCATCGACAAGAAGCACTTGAAGCTGTCCAGCTACGACGTGCTGACCGGCCGGGCCGGGGTGAGCGAGGCCACGGTGCTGCTGGACCAACTGGGTTTCAACCTGCTGCCGGGCAACAGCGACCTCACCGCCGCCCAGGTGGAACTGCTCAACACCCAGTTGCGGGAACGGGCGCTGGCCCAGGCTCTGAACGGCGTCCGCAGCCAGTACGATTACATCTTCATCGATTGCCCGCCGTCGCTCAACATGCTCACCGTCAATGCCCTGGTGGCAGCCGACGGCGTGCTGATCCCCATGCAGTGCGAGTATTACGCCCTGGAAGGCCTGTCCGACCTGATGGATACCTACACCAAGGTCCGCAACACGGTGAATCCGCAACTGCAGGTCTACGGCCTGCTGCGCACCATGTACGACACCCGCAGCCGGCTGGCCAACGAGGTGTCCCAGCAATTGCTGGAGCATTTTTCCGACAAGGTCTTTCGCACCGTCATCCCCCGCAACATCCGCCTCGCCGAAGCGCCCAGCCACGGCTTGCCGGTGCTGCTGTACGACCGTTCCTCCCGCGGTGCCCTGGCGTATCTGGCCCTGGCGGGGGAAATCGTCCGGCGCGACGAGAAGCCGGATGGGGCTGCCAAACCGGCTTCGTCCGGTTCCCGCAAGAAAAAGTAATCCGGACAACTTCCCCGATTCAAGCTTTAGCCGGCTGCGCGGATACCCCGCAGAATGACTGCGGATCGGCGGGATTCCTTGGACTGCCCAACAAACAACGGGCGCTGCGCTTAGGAGTGGAGAAATGTCAAAGACCCTGGATTTAGGCTGCGGTCCCCATCCCCAGAATCCCTACAAGGCCGACGAGGTCTATGGGGTCGATATTCGGTCGGGTTTGGGACCAACGATCGCGTGCGCGGACCTGGCGGTGGAGCCGATACCTTTCGACAGTGAAATGTTCGACACGGTGACGGCGTTCCATTTCATGGAGCATATTCCCCGCGTGATTTATCTTCCGCACCGCAGGCTCTCGTTCGTCGAGTTGATGAATGAAATCTACCGGGTATTGAAAATCGGGGGGCTGTTTTTATCGTTTACTCCGGCGTTGCCCGATCTGGCCGGAACCTTCGAAGACCCGACCCATGTCAATACCATCACCGAGGGCACCTTTTCCTGGTATTTCGACGATACGCACCTGCGGGCGAGGGCTTATGGGTTTACCGGAAAGTTCGAAATCGTCGATCAGCAGTGGGTCAATGGATCGTTGCTCACTCAAATGAGAAAACTGCCGGTTTGATCGGGACAGGTTTTTCCTGGCCGCCAGGGTCATAGGCGCTGAGGTACGAAGCGCATCGTTTGCGATCGATGCGTCTCCTATCGTCGGCACATCCTTAGGTTACCGCCCCAATGTCGAAAAAATTCTTCGCGGTATTGGCTTCCCTTCTAGGGTTCCTGGTGCCCAATTGTTTTGCGCAGGACAAATGCAAGACGCTGGATGCCCACGCGAATCGGCAGGGAGTCAGGGTTTCCGGCGCGGCGGCGCTGCACACCGTCACCGGTCAGGGCCGGCTCCAGTTTTATTCGGCCCCGGATTCATCCTGCGTCATCAAGGGTGTCTTCATCCTCCCGGGCGAGGAGGTCGTGGCCTATGTCGAGTACAACGGCTACTCCGCTGTCATGTACACCAATCCCCGTACCCGTGAGAACACCGAAGGTTGGGTTGCAACCACTCGCCTCCAGCCTACCGGTGACGGCATCTCCCCGCCTTGACCGGACTTTCGGCGGCTTCCGTCCCGTTGTCTATTGACGCCTCTCGCTTTTTCCTCCCTGTCGCCCAATTGTTTCCGGTGTGGATATACCATATGTGTCGCCCGGTCAGGATCGCGTCGTTTCGTCGCGCCATCGCTCGGGGGGAGGCGCCAGATTTCACTCCGGTTTCCAGCTTGGCACGGGGCGGGAA
>VEPB01000158.1 GCA_012026715.1 Methylococcaceae bacterium
AGCGGCGTCCAGGAAATACCGTTGCCGGGCGCATCGGCATTGGCGGCCACCCAGCGGATCACCTCGGCCTCGTGCGCCGAGGGCTGGCCGTAGTTGGACAGCGCCGCCCCCGGCATCCGCATCCAAACCGGCCGCTGTCCACTTTCGGCTGCGGCGGAGCCCGCCGCCAAGCCGGCAAGTCCGAACAAGGCGCTCTGCTTGATGAACAGCCGCCGGTCCAGCAATCCGCCTCCGGCAACTTCAGCAAGCCCTGGCGATCGGCCTTCACTCATCGTTGATTTCACCATGATCTCCGGAAATGTGCAGAGCCCGGCCAATGAACCTGTGCCCGCGACCGAATGTCTATCGGCTGACAGCACCACTGAACCGCCCCGATTGCTGCCGGCCCGGCCAGCGACCGTTACACTGAACGAACCCGACATAGGCGCCCGATGATCCCCTACCGCGACTCGATACCCTGTGAACACACGCCGTGGGTGACCTGGTCGCTCATTGTACTGAACTTCGCCGTGTTTTTGGTTTGCCTGACGCTGGACAGTGACACCCTAACCCGGGTCTATCACCTGTTCGGCGTGGTTCCCGCCCGCTATGGCCATCCGGAGTGGGCGGAGCTGACCGGACTCGGCCGCAACGATCCGGCCCCGTTCGTCACCAGCATGTTTCTGCACGGCAGCGGCTTGCACCTCGTCACCAACATGTGGATGCTGTGGATCTTCGGCGACAACGTGGAGGACCGCATGGGCGCGGTGCGCTTCATCAGCTTCTATCTGCTGAGCGGCTTTGCCGCGGCCGGGCTCCAGATCCATGCCGACCCCGACGCCACCGCCCCCATGATCGGCGCCTCCGGCGCCCTGGCGGGCGTGATGGGCGCCTATTTCTTCATGTACCCTTACGCCCGCATCATCATCTGGGTGGTGTTCATGCCGTTGTTCGTCCAACTGCCCGCGGTGGCCTTTCTCGGTGCCTGGATCATTTTCCAGATGTACAAAGCGACCACTGGCATGGTCATCGGCGGCGAATACGCCGATGTCGCCTGGTGGGGCCACCTGGGCGGCATCATCACCGGCATGGCCACTTACCGCCTGTTTCTACTACCGGGACGCGGCTACCGTTCCGGGTTCGACGCCCCCCGATAAGCGCCATGCCTTATCGCGTCCATTCGTCAGAGCAGATCCGCCACCGCGTGGACAAGGCCTATTTCGTGCGCCTGCTCAGCGAGCACCTGAAGCCGGACGAACTGCTGTCCGCCGAAGAAGACGTCAAGCCTTACGAGTGCGACGGGCTTTCCTCCCACCGCGCGAGACCCTGGCTGGTCGCGCTGCCGGAAAGTATCGACCAGCTCAGAGCGGTGCTTGGCCTGTGCCAGACCCACAACGTGCCGGTGGTCGCGCGCGGGGCTGGCACCGGCCTCTCCGGGGGCGCCCTGCCGATCGATAATGGCGTCCTGCTTTGTCTCAGCAAATTCCGCCGGATCATCGAAATCGACCCAGCTAACCGTCTCGTCCGGGTCGAGCCCGGCGTACGAAATAGCGCGGTGTCCGAGGCCGTCCGGCGATACGGGCTGTATTACGCACCGGATCCGTCTTCCCAGATCGCCTGCACCATCGGCGGCAACGTCGCCGAGAACTCGGGAGGCGTGCATTGTCTGAAATACGGTCTGACGGTGCACAACGTGGCGGCTGCGAAGTTGCTGACCCTGGACGGCGAATTGCTCGAATTGGGCAGCGATGCCTGGGATGCCAGCGGCTACGACCTGTTAGCGCTCGTCTGCGGATCGGAAGGGCTGCTGGGCATACTGGTGGAAGTCACCCTGCGGTTGCTGCCCTTGCCCGAAACCGCCCACACCTTGCTCGCCGGGTTCGACTCCGTCGGGCAGGCGGGCCGGGCCGTAGCGGACATCATCGGCGCCGGCCTGCTGCCTGCAGGCCTGGAGATGATGGACAATCCGGCGATTCGGGCTGCCGAACAATTCGTTCATGCCGGCTACCCGAGCGAGGCCGCCGCCCTGATCCTGTGCGAGCTGGACGGCAACCTGGCCCAGGTGGAAGCCGACCGCGAGCGCGCCCACCGCATCTTGGAAGACTGCGGCGCCAGTACCCTGCGAATCGCGACCGACCCGGCGGAACGAATGCGGATGTGGGCCGGGCGCAAGGCGGCGTTTCCCGCTGTGGGCAGGCTATCGCCGGATTACTATTGCATGGACGGCACCATCCCGAGGCAGCGACTGGCCGAGGTCTTGGGCGGTATCGCAGAAGCCGGACAACGCTACGGCCTAGCCATCGCCAACGTGTTTCATGCCGGCGACGGCAATCTGCACCCGCTGATTCTCTACGACGCCAACCGCTCCGGTGAACTGGAAAAGGCCGAGGCACTGGGGGCTGAAATCCTGGAACTGTGCGTGACGGTCGGCGGCACCATCACCGGGGAGCACGGCGTCGGCAGCGAAAAGATCGACCAGATGTGCGTCCAGTTCAGCGATGCCGAATTGAACCAATTTCACCGCCTCAAGCGAGCCTTCGACCCGGCCGGCCTGCTGAACCCCGGCAAGGCCATACCCAGCCTGCACCGCTGCGCCGAGTTCGGCGCCATGCACGTCCGCGGCGGCCGACTGCCACACCCCGAACTCGAGCGTTTTTGACTCTCCGATGGATCACGGCAACGACGACACCGAAAATCTGCTGACCGCCGTCCGCGCTGCAATCGCGCTGCGCCAGCCGCTGTCGATCCAGGGTGGCGGCAGCAAAGGCTTCTATGGCAACGCCGGCAGCGGCGCTCCGCTCGATGTCACCGGCCATCGCGGCATCGTCGCCTACGAGCCGACCGAACTGGTGCTCACCGCCCGAGCCGGCACGCGATTAACGGCAATCGAGCAAATACTGGCCGACCACGGCCAAATGCTGTCCTTCGAACCGCCCCACTTCGGCCCCAGCGCCACCCTGGGAGGCACGGTCGCCTGCGGCTTGTCGGGACCGCGCCGGCCTTTTTCCGGTTCGGTGCGCGACGCGGTACTGGGCCTCAAGCTGATCAACGGCCATGGCGAACTGCTGCACATGGGCGGACAGGTGATCAAGAACGTCGCGGGGTTCGACGTAGCCCGCCTGCTGACCGGCGCCTTGGGTAGCCTGGGGGTCATCTTGGAGGTTTCCATCAAGGTGCTGCCGCGCCCCGAAACCGAGGCCACCCTGAGGCTCGCAGCCGATCCACCGGCTGCCCTGCGTCATATGCAGGCGCTGCAGCGACTGCCCTGGCCCCTGAGCGGGCTCGCCTATCAGGGCGGCCACTTTTGGCTCCGGCTGGCCGGGGCGGAACAGGCGGTGAGCGCCGCCGCGAAAAGACTCGGCGGAGATTGCCCGGAGGACCAGGAAGGTTTCTGGAACTCGCTGAAAGAGCAGCGGCTCGCGTTCTTCGGCGGCCAAGAGCCGCTCTGGCGGCTATCCTTGCCGCCGGCCCACCCCCATCTGTCAGCGTGGGATGACACCGTCATCGACTGGGGAGGCGGGCTGCGTTGGATAAAGTGCCCGGACCCGGCGGACCAGCTGTTCAACCTGGCCCGGCAGGCCGGCGGGCACGCCTGCCGATTTCGCGGCGGCAATCGTGCCGAACCCTGCTTCCAACCCCTGCCGCCGCCGTTGCTCGCATTGCATCAACGCCTCAAGCAAGCCTTCGATCCTCTCCGGATCTTTAACCGGGGCCGCTTGCGGCCTGAGATATAACCCATGCAGACCGAACTGAGCCCCGAGATCAGCGCGCTCCCGGAAGGAGCCCAAGCCGACCAGATCCTGCGTGCGTGCGTCCATTGCGGCTTCTGCGCTGCGGCATGCCCCACCTATCGGCTCCTGGGCGATGAAAGAGACAGTCCGCGCGGACGGATCTATCTCATCAAAAACCTGCTGGAAGGCCACGAGGCCGGCGGCAAGACCCGACTGCACCTCGACCGCTGCCTGACTTGCCGCAGCTGCGAAACCGCCTGCCCGTCGGGAGTCCAATACAGCCGCCTGCTGGAAATCGGCCGGCAAATCGTTGAACAACGCAGCCGCCGGCCGTTCTTCGAGCGCCTGCAACGGTGGCTGCTTTTGCAACTGCTGCCCTACCCCGAGCGCGGCGGGCCGCTGTTGCGCGGGGCGCAACGGCTCTCGCCCTATCTTCCGGCCCGGCTACGCCGGGTGATTCCTCCGAAACAACCGATAGGCCCGGCGCCTCCGGCGCGGCACCGACGGCGCGTATTGCTACTCGACGGCTGCATCCAATCGGTGGCGGCGCCCAACATCAATGCCGCGGCAGCGCGAGTACTGGACCGCCTCGGGATCACCGCCGTACCGATCAAGGGCTGTTGCGGCGCCCTCGCCCATCACCTTCCAGCGGTGGAAAATGGCTTGGCCACGATGCGGAGCAACATCGACGCCTGGTTGCCGCTGCTGGATCAGAATTGCGAGGCGATCGTCAGCACCGCCAGCGGCTGTGGGTTGATGGTCAAGGAATACCGCCAGGCCCTGCAGCACGACCGAGAGTACGCCGAGCGAGCGGCCCGGCTATCCGACGCCACCCTCGACCTGGTCGAGATTGTCGCCCGCGAAGACTTGACCAAACTAAAAGCGGTTCCCCGGCAAAAGCCGACTTGCCATACACCGTGTACTCTTCAGCATGGACAAGGTCTGAAAGGAACGGTCGAAAAGATCATGTTGGAACTCGGATTCGACCTCGTGGATACGCTCGATGCCGACGGCTGCTGCGGTTCGGCAGGCAGCTATTCCTTGTTTCAAGCCGAACTGTCGAACCGCCTGCTCCGTCAGAAAATCGGCGCCCTCCAAACGGCATCTCCCGACTGCATCGTCACCGCCAATATAGGCTGTTTACTGCACCTGCAGCGGGGCACCGAAACCCCGGTCCGCCACTGGATCGAGGCCGTCTCCGAGGCTCTACCGCCAGCACAAAG
>VEPB01000263.1 GCA_012026715.1 Methylococcaceae bacterium
AAGCCCGTCCCGGCGCCAGGCCGGGGTGTACAGTTCCACCGACACATTCACGCCGTGATCGCCCAGTTGCTGGGCCTGGTGATAACCGCGCACGCTGGCCGGTCCGCCAAGGGCGTACTGTTCGTTGCTGACCAGGGGGGAATCCGCCAGTTGACCGCCCAGCCGGCCATGCAGCCGCCAATCTCCCGGCAAGACCTGCTGGTGCCGCACATCGCCGGTGGCGTAAATGAAGTTGGCGCGGGAGCCAATGCGCTTGCCCTGGTGGACGTCGGGAGCGACCAGAACGTCGAACTGTTTCTGATCGTTGCCCAGTCCTCGGGGCGCCAGATGGGCCGCGAGACTGAACGTAGTCAGGTAACCATCGCCGCGTAGCCGGCCGTCGTAACCCAGCAGAAAAGCCTGGTAGGCGATCGGCGTCCGGCCGGTATCCTCTCCCTGCAGAAAGACCGCCTGGTCGAAATCCTTGTAGTCCCAGCCCAGGCTGACGCTGTGCAACCAGTCTTCGGCATTGACGATGGGCTTGACCAGGCGGGTGCCAAGCAAGGTCCCGGTGCCCACCACCGACAGTCCGCCGACGGTGGCGCCCAGTTGGGTGTTGGAACGGATACCGACGCCATAGAAGCTGAGCCGGGTGTCGGCGATGCCGGTCGGTGCGGCATAGGTACCGGACCAAACCTCCACCTCGTCGGCGTTCTCGGGCGACACCTGGTATTGCAGCGCCGCGCTGTGGAAACGCTGCCACAGATTGTCGTAGCGGATGGCGCCCACCAACCGGGTGCGCGAGGTGTGTTCGGAATTGCGGCTGTTGAGTTCGACGCTGCCGTGCAATGGCAACTGATCCTTCACCTGCAGTTCCATCTCCAGCTTGCCCGGCGTGTTGCCGGCCCGGATGATGGGGGTGACGCTGCGATCGGTGGATTCTCCCGCAAGCTGGGCAAGTTCCGCCTGCAGGGTCGGCATGTGGGGCGCCTTGCCCTCGGCCAGGGATGGCAGACTGGCGCGGATGCGGCCCAGGGAAAAATAGCGGGAACCGCTGATCCGCACGCGCTCGACGCTGCCTTCCACCACGTGCAGGATCACCCGTTTCCGGGTCACCTCCTGTTCCGGCAGTTCAACCACCACGGTCGGGTAGCCGCGCGCGTTGAACAAATCCTCCAGCGCCTGCCGCGCGTGTTCCATGTCATCGATGGTCTTGCCCGGCCCCAGAAAGCGGTAGATCGCCTTTTCCACCGATCTCCGGTCCAGCAGGTGGTTGCCATCGACACGAAAGTCGAAGACATCGAAGCGCAACCCGTCATCGGTAGCGGCGGCCGGCTTCTCGGGCGACGGTTCGGCCACCGCCGCCGGGGCCACGCTCAGACACAGCCAGCCAATGCCGATACCCCGCACCCATGCGGAGGTAACCAGCGTGGCGATGCGAGTCCCGTGCATCAGAACCGCGCGTTGAGATCGACCACCGCGGTGTCGATCGACAAAGGTTTTCCGGAAATGGCGTCCGCGCTGAACCAGCGGAGATTGGCCCAGGTATTCTTGGCGAGGCCGTACTGGACCCCCAGGATCCAGCCCTTGGCATCGGTCCCGCCTGCGTGGAACACCGAATCGGTGAAGGCGTCCAGCACCGCATCCCGCTCCACATAGCGGTAGGCCAGGAAGGCACTCCAGTCGCTGAACCGCCGAATTTCCGGGTGACCCACGTCCAGCCGCACCTGGTAGGCGCTGGTCTGCTCCCGCAGTTCGCCATACTGGGTGCCGCTGGGGAAACGGCGGGCGATGGAACTGGCGTCGAATCCAAGATTCTTGGCGTAATCGACGGTCAGCATCAGGTGATTGCCGTCGAAGCTGCCGTAGTCCATCGCGACGCTGGCATTGAAGATGCGGAAATCGGAAGCCAGGCCGAACAGACAGCCCCCCATGGGGCCGCTGGGATCGCTGCAGCGGGCGCCGTCGACCGGGCTATAGAGGTTGATCGGCACCATGGAGTTGCCCTTCTGGACGAATTGCGGCGCGGTCCAGTCATCCGTGAAGCTGGTGGTGCCGTTGGCGCGGGCGCGGAC
>VEPB01000443.1 GCA_012026715.1 Methylococcaceae bacterium
CATGGGGGACTACAGCAGGCCATGTTCGGCGAAGGAATAGGGCCGCTCGCCGTCGCCGACGATGAAATGGTCGAGAACGCGAATGTCCACTAGGGTCAAGGCCTGTTTCAGGTGTTCGGTGATGGCCCGGTCGGCGGAACTGGGTTCGGCCAACCCGGACGGATGATTGTGGGCGAAGATCACCGCGGCGGCGTTGCAGGACAACGCGAGTTTGACCACTTCGCGGGGATAGATGCTGGCGCCGTCAATGGTGCCGCGGAACAGTTCTTCCCAGTGTAACACCCGGTGCTGATTGTCCAGCAGCAGGCAGCCGAACACCTCGTGGGCATAGTCCCGCAAGCGGGCCGCCAGGAATCGCCGGGTGAGCTCCGGGCTGGTCAATGCGTCGCCCCGTTGCAGTTCCTCCCGCAGATGGCGCCGTGACATTTCCAGTACCGCCTGGAGTTGGGCATATTTTGCCGCGCCCAGTCCCGGACTTCGGCTGAATCGGGCCAGATCCGCATCCAGCAGCGCTCTGAGGGAACCGTATTCCGCCAGCAGTTCGCGTCCCAGGTCCACGGCAGTCTTGCCGCGCACCCCGGTGCGCAGGAAGATGGCCAATAGCTCGGCATCGGAGAGGGCTTGTGGCCCTCTGCTCAACAGCTTTTCGCGCGGTCGCTCGGCGTCGGGCCAATCCGTGATGGGCATGGAGCCTCCATAAAATCGCTTAGCCGAATCGCGGGAACGAAAGCATAGAAGGAAGCCGGTAAACTTGCCATAATTCCAATCTTGTCCAACGTCCGACTCTGTGCCCTTCCTTGAGCCAATTGGCCCGCATCCGTGTCTTGCTGGGAGTGACCGGCGGCATTGCCGCTTACAAGGCCGCCGAACTGACCCGGCTGCTGCGCGCCGAAGGCGCCGAGGTGATAGTGGTGATCACCGCGGCGGCGGCCCGCTTCGTCGGTCCCCTCACGTTTCAGGCATTGTCCGGCAATCGGGTTCACCAGGAACTGTTGGATGCGGCGGAAGAGTCCGCCATGGATCACATCAGTCTGGCGCGATGGGCCGACCGGGTGCTGATCGCACCGGCGACCGCTGATTTTCTGGCGCGGCTGCGCGCCGGGCTGGCCGATGACCTGCTGACCACGCTGTGCTTGGCGACCCGCGCTCCGATTCTCGTGGTTCCCGCCATGAATACGGCCATGTGGGAACATCCGGCCACACAGGAAAATATTGGTGTGCTGCGGGACCGCGGGGTTATGGTGCTGGGACCGGGCAGCGGTGCGCTGGCCTGCGGCGAGATCGGCGCAGGCCGAATGCTGGATCCCGCCCAAGTCATCGCGCATCTGGAGGCACAAAACCAGACGGGTTCATTGGCCGGTCGGTCGGTCCTGGTGACTGCGGGTCCCACCCGCGAACCCATCGACCCGGTGCGTTTCATCGGCAACCGCAGTTCCGGCAAGATGGGCTACGCGATCGCCGAACAGGCGGCGCGCCGTGGGGCCCGGGTGACCCTGGTAAGCGGGCCGACCCAGTTGGCCGATCCGAAGGGTGTCGAGGTTCATCGGCTCGAAACGGCCGACCAGATGTATCAGGCAGTGATGGCGCGGGTGGAAGGCCAGGACATCGTCATTGGTGCTGCCGCCGTCGCCGACTACACGCCGGTCTCAACGGCGGCCGGTAAAATCAAAAAGACCGAGGCGGAGATCAGCGTCTCCCTGATGCGCACCCGTGACATTATTGGCGCGGTGGCCGCTTTGCCGCGGCGTCCGCCGCTGGTGGTGGGTTTTGCCGCCGAAACCCATGATCTGCAAGAATATGCGCTTTCGAAACTGCGAGCCAAAGGTCTGGATCTGATCGCCGCCAACCGGATTGGAGCCGGGCAGGGCGGGTTCGACAGCGATGAAAATTCCCTGGAAGTCTACTGGGAAGGCGGAGCCCGTTCGCTGGCTCTGGCTTCCAAGCCAGAGATTGCCGGACGACTGATGGACCTGATTGTAGAACGCCTGCATGCGAAAAATTCAGCTGAAGATCCTCGATGACCGGTTGGGGCGGGAGATCCCGTTGCCGCAGTACGCCACGGCCGGATCTGCCGGCCTGGACCTGCGCGCCTGCATCGATGGTCCCATGGAGCTGGGACCGGGCGAGACCGAACTGATCCCCACCGGCTTCGCCATTCACATCGATGATCCCCATCTGGCCGCGGTACTGTTGCCACGTTCCGGCCTGGGTCATAAACACGGCATCGTGCTGGGTAATCTGGTGGGCCTGATCGACTCCGACTATCAGGGCCAGGTGCTGGTATCCTGTTGGAACCGGGGTCAGCAGACGTTCATCATCGAGCCGGGCGACCGATTGGCTCAGATGGTCTTCGTGCCGGTGACTCAGGTGAATTTCGAAACCGTGGTGGAATTTTCCGAGAGCCGTCGTGCTTCCGGCGGCTTTGGCCATACTGGAGTGCAGTGACGCACGCGCGGCTCATGAATCTGAAAAAATTCGTCTATCTCCTGGGTAGTCTGGCGCTGGTGCTGGATTTGGCGGCAGCCACGGCGATCTTTGTCGGTGCTTGGTCCCAAACCGCGGCCCGCGACCTCGAGGGAACTCGCATTGCCGCCGAAACCACGGCCCGGCAAGCCGGGATCGTGATGAAGCTGGTGGACGACGCCCTCAGCGCCATGATTCTGGAAAAGCGGGTCGGGGAAGCCTTGGCCTCGGGAGACATCGGCCAATTGCACGCGGAAGAGGAGCGGATGACCTCCCAGCTTCCCGGCGCCTTGCTGGTGCGCTTGCTTCCTGCAGACGTCAATACGCTCGACGAGGTCCGCACTCCGAAGATGGGCTATGCCGACCTGGAGATGGTCAAGGACGCGCTGGATTCGGCCGCCAAGCCGGCAGCCCACGCCGCAGGGACGGAGGATGGCCATCTGGCCATCGCCCGGGCTCTGCCGGACAGGCGCGGAGCGGCCCTCGCCAGTCTTTCGCCCAAGCTGCTGCAGGATACCCTGGCGACTCTGCCGGCTGGAGCCATGCTGGAATTGCGCCAAGGCAGCCTGACACTGGCCACCCGGGGTGACGCCAGTCTCAAAGCCGCCCCCCCCAAAGGCGAGGTCGCCGTTCCCGGTGCCGAATGGAAGGTAGCGTACTGGGCGCCCCCACCGACCAGTCCGCTGGCCTGGTGGATTCTGGTTCTTCCCGCCCTGGCCCTGATCTTGACGGGGTTGCTGTTTTTCCTCGCCGCTCGCTGGGTGAGCAAGGCCATGCGGTCGGACCAGGACAATATTCGCCGGCTGATGGACGATTTGATCCATCATCGCCAACTGGAAAATTATCCCCTGGCATTGGGCGATTCGGAGACCCTGGCCCAGGCCATGTTGCAGTTGCGAGCCGCTTTCCGGTTGGCTGCGGCGGCGGGTTCCGGCGACCAGCAGCCGGACTCTCGGGGTGAAGCGATTGCGGCCATCGGCGATGGGAAACCGCCTCCAACGGATTACGTGGTCAGCACGGAGCCGGCGGTGGTCAAGCAGGTGCCGGCGGAGATCTTCCGTGCCTATGACATTCGCGGCATCGTCGGCCAGACCCTCACGCCCGAATTGGCCCAGGATCTGGGACGCGCCATCGGCAGCGAAGCCCATGCCAAAGGCGATCAGCGGGTCATCGTGGCGCGGGATGGCCGGCTGTCGAGTCCGGAGTTGTGCAGCGCCCTGATCCGCGGCCTGCAGGCGACCGGCCGGACTGTCATTGACCTGGGCGTGGCCCCCACCCCCTTGCTGTATTTCGCCACCCACGTGATGAACAGCAAGTCGGGCGTGATGGTTACCGGCAGTCACAATCCCGCCAACTACAACGGTTTCAAGATCGTCATCGGCGGCGACTCGCTGTGTGGCGACGACGTCCAGAAACTCCGGCAGCGCATCGAGACTCAGGACTTCATCGCCGGGATCGGGCGGGTCGAAAACCGCGACATTCTGCCTGAATACATCGAACGGATCCAGGATGACATGCAACTGGGGCGGCCGCTCAAGCTGGTGATCGATGCCGGCAATGGGGTTGCCGGCAAGGTGGCGCCGGCCCTGATGCGGTCCCTGGGTTGCGAGGTGGTCGAACTCTATTGCGATGTCGACGGCGCCTTCCCGAACCACCATCCCGATCCCGGCAAGCCGGAAAACCTCGCGGTGCTGGCCAAGACCGTCATCGATGAAGAGGCGGATCTGGGCGTCGCGTTCGATGGCGACGGCGACCGGCTGGGTCTGATCGACGCCAAGGGCAAAATCATCTGGCCGGATCGGCTGATGATGGTGTTTGCCGCCGATGTGCTGTCGCGCCAGCCGGGCGCCGACATCGTCTACGACGTCAAGTGTTCGCGTCATCTCGCCAGCCAGATCGTCAAGAATGGCGGTCGCCCCCTCATGTGGAAAACCGGCCATTCCCTGATCAAGGCCAAGATGAAACAGATCAGCGCCATGTTGGGCGGCGAGCTGAGCGGGCACATCTTTTTCAAGGAGCGCTGGTTCGGGTTCGACGACGGCATCTATGCCTGCGCCCGCATCGTCGAGATTCTGTCGGGCGATCCCCGGTCCACCGATGAAGTCTTTGCCGAATATCCCGACAGCATCAATACGCCCGAGTTGACGATTTCAGTCGCGGAGGGTCAGGGGCCGTCGTTGGTGGACAAACTCAAGTCCTTGGCGAAGTTCCCGGAGGCCCGCATCATCGACGTCGACGGGCTTCGGATCGATTTTGTCGACGGCTGGGGTTTGGTGCGGGCATCCAACACCACGCCGAGCCTGGTGCTCCGCTTCGAGGCGGACAATGAGGCGGCCTTGAGTCGGGTTCAGGGCGAGTTCCGCAAGCTCCTGCAAACGGCTGAACCGCAGTTAAGACTGCCGTTTTGACCGTGTTGCCGCGCCCGGTAGCTGTGCGTGTCGCGCGCCGGATGGAACCGAGCCAACAGACGGTTCTGCGAGCCCGAGCGGCAACTGCGCCTGGCCGATTCGATATTGACGTGGTCCCGGCGGGAAGGCCTGTCTGCAGGTTCCCCGTTAACCCCCGAGCTGTTTAAAGAAATCGCCGTTTTGCCTCCCCGTATGAAGTTGCAAGAATCCCTGGAAAATACCTCCGCGAACCAGATCGCCCATGTTCTAACCGAAGCGTTGCCGTACATCCGGCGCTTCAAAGGCAAGACCATCGTGGTCAAGTACGGCGGCAACGCCATGATCGACGAGCACCTCAAGAACAGCTTCGCGCGCGACATCGTGTTGCTGAAGCTGGTGGGCATCAATCCGGTGGTGGTGCATGGCGGCGGACCTCAGATCGGCCAGTTGCTGCAGCGATTGGGCAAGACCTCGGAATTCGTCCAGGGCATGCGGGTCACCGACGCGGAAACCATGGACGTGGTGGAGATGGTTCTGGGCGGTCTGGTCAACAAGGAAATCGTCAACCTCATCACCCGCCACGGCGGCTGCGCCGTGGGCCTGAGCGGCAAGGATGGCGAACTGGTGCGGGCGCGCAAGATCGTGGTGACGCAAAAATCCCCGGAAACTGATCAACCGGAGATCATCGATCTGGGACATGTGGGCGAAGTGGAGAGCATCGACACCTCCATCGTCGACGTGCTGGTCCAGGGCGATTTCATTCCGGTGATCGCCCCCATCGGGGTCGGCGCAGAGGGTCATTCCTACAACATCAACGCCGACCTGGTGGCCGGCAAGATGGCACAAGTGCTGAAGGCGGAAAAGCTGATCCTGCTGACCAATACCCGCGGCATCCTGGATCGGGAGGGCAAGTTGCTGACCGGGTTGTCGCTGGGGGAAGTGGATGCCCTCATCGACGACGGCACCATTTCCGGCGGCATGATCCCCAAGACCCGCTGTGCCACCGACGCGCTGAAAGGGGGCGTGACCAGTTGCCACATCATCGATGGCCGGGTGGAGCACGCGGTGATGTTGGAATTGTTCACCGACCGCGGAATCGGCACCCTGTTGTTACGGCGCTAATCCCAGGCTCTTGCGGATGAAGGGTTCGAATCCCGAGCGGATTGCGGACACCTGGTCGCCGGCACACAACTCATCGCCGGAGCTCGCGTTCCGGCAGCGGGTGTCCAGAAAGATGGTATCGGCGCTCTTGCCCAGAATCCGGACCACCACCAGCGCGATGTCGCCGTCATTGACTGGCGCCAGGGTCCGGATCAGCCGGGAACTGTCGGTAAAAATGGGCTTGTTGGAGTTCTGCAGCACATAGGTGCGCGCCACGTTCCAGATGTGATCGCACACCTCCGCGCTTTGGCAACTGACGGCGCTGACGATGGCCGGTTCTCGCGGCGGGCGCGCCGCCTGGGTCCAGTCAAACAGAAACTGCAGGGGACTTTCCTGAGGTGACGTCAGCTGGTTTAAACGCTCGATATCGCGCTTGTAGGTTTCCCTGAGATTGACCTTGTCCAGCTCGATATTGCGGAGCTTCTCCTTATAGGCCGCGATTTGCCGGTTAGTGGCATCGATGTTGTCGCGCAAGCCCTTGGGGACCGATTGGCCCCGTCGTTCCAGGTCCGCCGCCTGCCGATGCTGATGTTCCAGTATCGATTCCTGGCGTTGCTGATTGGTCTGGGTAACCTTGATGAATCCGTCGAGGGTCTGGAGCTTGGCGTCCATGGTTTTCGCCAGGTCTTCCTGACCGTGATAGGTGCGCCGCAGTGCTTCGTCGTGATCGCGTTCCTCCACCAATAGCCGCAGTTCTTCCCGGCGCAACTCTTTGAGCCGGGTTTCCCGTGCAATTTGCTCGGGAGATTTTGCACCCTCCTCGAAAGTCTTCTGCATGCCCTTGGCATCCAGTTTGGTACGATCGTGTTGTGCCTCATCCGCCGTGACCTTGTCGGAATAGTGGATGTGGCCCTCGGCATCCTTCCATTGGTAAATGTCGGCGCTTGCAGCGAGGCTGAATCCGGCGATCAGCAAGGCTAGGGAAGCGAGCGTGAATGCCCGGCCGAACCAGCGCGCCGGGGATCGCCCCAACGGGTTATGGCGCATCAGTTCACTCCGTAGCGGCTCTGGTATTCGGTGATGGCGTCGAGTTCGGCAGTTGCGCCGGTCGCACCCAGGAATTCGATGATGTGATCCAGTGTGACGACCGAGTACACCGGAACGCCGAATTGCGCGGTCACTTCCTCAACTGCGGAACGTTCGCCGTTGCCGCGTTCGCGGCGATCCAGCAGGATCAGTACGCCGCACGGTTCTGCACCGGCCTCGCGGATGATTTCGACGGACTCCCGCACCGAGGTGCCGGCCGTGATCACGTCGTCCACGATCAGCACCTTGCCCTTCAGCGGGCTACCCACAATGCTGCCGGTCTCGCCATGAGTCTTGGCCTCCTTGCGGTTGAACGCAAAGGGTGCAGGGCTGCCGGTTCGCTCCGACAGGACCATCGCCGCGCTGCAGGCCAGCGGTATTCCTTTGTAGGCCGGGCCATAAAGTACGTCCGCCCGAACTCCCATTTCGAGATAGGTGCTGGCATAGTAGTTGCCGAGGCGGGCCAGATGTCCACCGGTATTGAACAGCCCTGCATTGAAAAAATAGGGGCTTGTCCGACCGGATTTGAGGGTAAATCTGCCAAAGCGCAGTACCTGGCAGCTCATGGAAAACTCGATGAACTCTCGCTGATAATCGAACACGCAGAATAATCCTGTTGGCTCTAGCACGAAGGGCCGTGGAAAACTCGAGGCCAACGGGGCGGACCTCAGAGCGTCTCCACCCGCTAATGGTGCGGCCGCAAACCGCCTTGAATCTTATCACAGAGTCACCATTCCCGTGGTTTGCGCCAGATCAAGCAGTGCTTTTTCCAGTGCGGCAGCGCGTTGCACCGGGAGGAGGCTACGACGGGAAGGTGCGGCGCTCTGGAGCGTTTCTGAACGGTCTGATTGCCGCTCGAAGCTTCGATTCCCTCAGCCTACCGTCTCATGCTGGCGATCACTGCGAATGCCTGGTTTCGCGCCGTGGCGATGCTGCGGTAGAAGCGGTCCAGGCTCGCGATGCGATCGCGAAGGGGGGCAAGGTCGCAGCTGTTGACGATGAGGTCGGCGGCTGACGCCATCCGTTCGGCACGGCTCGCCTGAGTGGCCAAAATCTTGGCAACGGCGGAATCGTCCAGGCCAGTGCGAGTTTTGATTCGGGCGATCCGCAACCGCTCGGGACTGTCGACTACCAAGACTCGATCGACGAAGCCCTGTTGCCGGGTTTCGACCAGCAAGGGAATTTCCAGGATGCAATAGGGGCCAGCGAAGGTTTCCATGCGGGCGGCCATGGTCGCATAGACCCGCGGGTGTAGCAGCTGCTCCAGTCGTTCCCGCGCCTCCGGCGATTCGAAGACCCTGCGGGCGAGGCGAGGGCGGTCCAGACTGCCGTCTTCCAGGATCAGTTGCGGGCCAAATAGCGCAGCGATTTCAACCAGGGTCGGTTGTCCGGGGGCGACCAATTCGCGGGCGATCAGATCCGCGTCGAGGGTCTCGACGCCCAGGCACAGGAAGCCATCCGCACCCGAACTATTGCCGGATCCGATGCCTCCGGTCAGCCCGATCTTGAGCAGTGCA
>VEPB01000240.1 GCA_012026715.1 Methylococcaceae bacterium
AGCAGGTTGTTGGCGACGCCCACCGCATGGAAATCGCCGGTCAGGTGCAGGTTGATGTCCTCCATGGGCACCACCTGGGCATAACCGCCGCCGGCGGCGCCGCCCTTGACGCCGAAACAGGGGCCGAGCGAGGGTTCGCGCAGGCAAAGGATGGCTTTGCGGCCGATGCGGTTGAGCGCATCCCCCAAACCGACCGTGGTCGTGGTCTTGCCTTCCCCCGCCGGCGTCGGGCTGATGGCGGTGACCAGAATCAGCTTGCCGTCGGGCCGATCCCTGAGGGAGGACACATAGTCCAGGCAGAGCTTGGCCTTGTAGTGGCCGTGTGGATCCAGGTGTTCCGGATCGATTCCCAGGCGCTCCTTGGCCAGGGAAATGATCGGTTGCATCCTCGCTTTCTGGGCAATCTCGATGTCGGACATGAAGTCTCCGGAGTGCTCGGGGGCCTGCGCCGGTCGTGCGGCGGGTGGCGCTTCCAAAAAAACGGCGAATTCTAGCAAGACAGGGGCGGTAATTCAGCTCTATCGCCACTGTTTTGCCAGGCTCGTCAGATTTATCGGTCATGACAGTCGCGCCACGACCGTTTTTCCTTCTCCGGCGCTCTCCGGGAAGGAGATCAAGGTGGTCGCTTGGCGCCGTTCACGGTAATCGGATAGTTCGCTCTCACAGGGCTAGTGGCAAGGCGTCTGTCTGTGCCAGGAGTGGCGACAATCGCAGCCAGTTCGGGAACTCTCTTGCGAGAGCCCTTGCCAATCCCTTGTGGAGTTGCAATTGCGGTGTAATATCGTCATGCCGCCGCAATCACACCCGTTCCTGAGCGGCGCATTCTTTGGTGCCCGCCGCGATCCCCAGTCGCATGGCAACTTTTTTGATCCGACGAGCCGGGGGACAGGTTTGGAAACGGTCAACACACTGGTCGGAATCGGTGCTTCTGCCGGCGGACTTGAGGCGCTTCAGAAACTGGTGGCTTCGCTGAAGCCGGAATGGCCCTTGAGCTATGTCGTCGCGCAGCATCTTTCTCCGAACCATACCAGCATGCTGCGGGAACTCCTGGCTCGAGAGACTCCCCTTCTGGTGGGGGAAATGGCCGACGGTCAGATGCCCGTGCCCGGCACCATCTACATCATCCCGCCGAACACCGATGCCGAATTGGCCGAAGGGAGGCTCCGCCTGTTTACGCCGGAGAATGCCGTAGGTCCCAAGCCCAGCGTCGATCGCTTTTTCAGTTCCCTGGCCACACAGCTCGGCGTGCGGGCGATCGGCATCATTCTCTCAGGTACCGGTGGCGATGGTGCGAAGGGGTTAACCAACATCAAGAGTGCAGGCGGTATCGCCATCGTTCAGGACCCGTCATCGGCGAAGTATTCCGGGATGCCCAATGCGGCGCTGCAGGACGCGCGGGTGGATTATGTTGTGGCGCCGGAGGAAATTGGCAACGTCCTGGAAGCCTATGTCAGCGGGGATATGTATGAGCAGGCCGAGATTCCTCCCGGCGCCGACAACGATCTTCAGCGGGTCGTGCGGGTCGTGTACGATCAGACTGGCCTGGACCTCTCAGGGTACAAGGTTTCCACGATGATGCGGCGGATGCACCGTCGCATGAACGCGGTCAAGATCGAAACCGTGGCAGGCTATGCCGATTACCTTCAGGGGAACACGGATGAATCGGCCCGGTTTGCCCGAGAGGTCCTCATTTCGGTCACCGATTTCTTCCGGGACCCGGTCGCCTTTAATGTCCTTGGCGAGTTGCTTCCGTCGCTTTTGGAGCCGATGGATGAGAATCGGGAAGTCAGAATCTGGAATCCCGGTTGTGCCACCGGGGAGGAGACTTATTCGCTGGCGATTTTGCTGGAGGAGGCCATCCGCAAGGTGGGCCGGCCGATTCGCTACAAGATTTTCGCAACCGACATCGATGTTCATGCAGTGGCCGTGGGTCGCCAAGGCAGTTATCACGCATCCGCCTGTGAGGCGTTGCCGGAAACTCTGCGGCAACGCTATTTCGACGAGGACGGCAGTCGATGGGTCGCGTCCAAGGCGCTCCGCAACAACATCGTGTTTTCGGTCCACAACCTGATCCAAGACCCGCCATTTTCCCGGGTCGATGTCATCAGCTGCCGTAATTTGCTGATCTATTTCAATAATAGTCTTCAAAAGCGGGTCTTGGGCCTGTTCAACTACGCGCTAAATCCCCATGGCGTGCTGTTCCTCGGCCGGTCCGAGTCCATCGAGTTGCACAAGGACTTGTTCCTGAACGTGAACATGGAGGCACGGATTTTCCGCAAGCAGCCGCTCCTTGGATTCAGCGCTCCGATAGCTCTGGGATTCGATGCCTACAACCGGCCATTCGACAAGCTTCCCGGACGCGGCAAGCACGGCCAGCCACCTCTGCCGATGCCGCTGAAGATCAATCAATTTGCGGTGTCCCAGTATGCTCCGCCCGCCGTGGCGATCAGCCAGTCCGACGATATCGTCTACATCCTGGGCGATGCGGAGCCGTTCTTGACGATCCGCTCGGGTCCCACTGCGTTTAATGTCTTTGCCTTGATCAAGGACGAATACCGAACCGAACTTCGGGCGTTGGTCTACAAGTGCCGGCGCGAGCATAAGCCGGTACTCGGCTCACGCCATGCGCTGGAGGGGAAGGGCGCCGGAGCGGTTCGCATCGCCGTGCGTCCGTTGCCCAAGGACAAGGACAATGACCAGGGCGATGTTCTGATGATCGCTTTCGAGCCGGTGGACTCCATTCCGGTTCAAGGCAAGCGTGGGCGAAGCGGGCGGATCTCGCAGCAGGCCGATCCGGATCGCTTGTTGGAACTGGAGCGGGAACTGACCGCAACACAGGAACATCTGCGGACGGTCATCGAGGAACTGGAGACCTCCAATGAAGAGTTGCAGTCGCTGACCGAAGAACTGCAATCGGCCAATGAGGAACTGCAATCCACCAACGAGGAACTCCAGACTTCCAACGAAGAGCTGCAGTCGACCAACGAGGAGCTGTTGACGGTCAACGATGAGATGGAGGTCAAGTCGCGGGAGTTGGAGACGACCTTGGCCGACCTTCAGAACATACTCGGCAGCACCGAATACCCGTTGCTGGTGGTGGACAAGCATCTGCGCATCACCCGTTACGTGCCGGCGGTTGAACAACTGATCGAGCGCGATTCGGTTCACCACGGCGATGTCGTCACGGCGGTGGCCTGGAAGCTCGAAATCAACGATTTGCGCGGCCTGCTGCGCCAGGTCGTCGAGACCGGCCGGTCGCATCAGGAAATCCTTCAGTGCGGGCAGCGCTACTACCGCTTCCAGGTTAAACCCTACCATGCCGGGGATCGGCAAATTGCCGGC
The DNA here is from genome assembly GCA_012026715.1 of Methylococcaceae bacterium. Classification (GTDB taxonomy): domain Bacteria; phylum Pseudomonadota; class Gammaproteobacteria; order Methylococcales; family Methylococcaceae; genus VEPB01. The sequence goes on from VEPB01000240.1 coordinate 3,343, forward strand.
GCGGTGCTGTGGTTTCCCGAAGTGACCGATGTCGTGACGTCCCAGTTACAGGCTGCCGCCAGTGAAAGCCGTCTGCGGTCGGTCTTCGCCTCGGTTCTGGTCGGCATCATTACCATCGATCGGTTCGGCGTTATCCAGGGAATGAATGAGGCAGCGGAGCGGATGTTCGGTTACGGACCAGGCGAGTTGACCGGTCAGCGGGTGGAGAAGCTGATGCACGGCGACATCGCTGCGTCCCATCAGAGCAACATCGAGCGTTATCTGCTTACCGGTGAGCGCAAGATCATGGGGCGTGTCCGCGAGACGGAGGCCGTTCGCAAGGATGGTTCGCGGTTCCCCATCGAGCTGGCGGTGAACGAGCTGAGCATCGGCGGCGAGCCGCTGTTTTCTGCGGTGATCAACGACATCAGCAGGCGCAGGGAGGTCGAGTCGCAATTGGCCGAGCAGCAGTTGCGGGCCTTGGTGACCCTGGAGTCCATCAACGATGCGGTCATATGCGTCGATGATCACTGGCGGGTGCAGTATCTGAATCCCGTTGCGGAGGAACTTACCGGTTGGAGCATGGAAGCGGCCGTCAACAAGAGCGTCCAGGAGGTCTACCAGATCTTCGACGAGCAGAGTCATGGCCCCTTGGGGGAGCGCTTGCTGGATCAGTTGCGGACCCGGGAGCGGCAGACTTTTCACGACGGCATCCTGTTGCGCCATAGCCACGGGGAGGAGTTCAGCATCGAGCAAAGTGTCGCCCCGCTGCTGGACAAGAACGGGGTCGCGCTCGGCGCTGTCCTGTCGTTTCACGACATCACCAACAGGCGCCTGTTGCTCCAGCAGATGACCTGGCAGGCCCAGCATGATCCGTTGACCGGGTTGGTTAACCGCCATGAATTCGAGCATCGCATCCACACCGCCTTGGCGAGCGCGAGCGGGTTCGATCGTCAACACGCCTTGCTTTATCTGGATCTGGACCAGTTCAAGCTGGTCAACGATACCTGTGGCCACCACGCGGGTGACGAACTCTTGCGGCAGTTGGCCAGTTTGCTGGGCGGCTTGTTGCGTCACCGCGATACGCTGGCACGGATGGGGGGCGACGAGTTCGCCGTGCTGCTGGAAAACTGCAGCCTCACCCAGGCCGAGCAGATTGCCGACAAGTTGCATGAGATGGTTCAAGAATTCCGATTCGGCTATGACGAGAAGGTTTTCAAGATCGGCGTGAGCATCGGGGTGGTGCCCATTACCAGTGGCACCAAAGATTTGGCGACCCTGCTTAGCGACGCCGATGCCGCCTGCTATGCGGCCAAGGAATCAGGCCGCAACCGGGTGCAGGTCCATTCTCCTGACGACAAGGAACTGGAATACAAGCGTCGGGAAATGCACTGGGTTTCCCGCATCAACCTGGCGATAGACGACAACCGGTTTCGCCTCTATTTTCAGTCGATCTTCCCCCTAAAGGGTCAGGAAATCGGCCGCTGGGAGGTACTGTTGCGGCTGGTGGACGAGCGGGACGACCTGGTGCCGCCCGGCGTGTTCCTCCCTGCGGCCGAGCGGTACGGGCTGATCCAGAGTCTGGACCGCTGGGTCCTGGCGCGAATTGTCCATGAGTTGGCCAAGTGCCCCGCTGCGTCGCGGCCGGTGGTCTCGGTCAACCTGTCCGGCAGCAGCATCGTCAATCCGCGGTTTTTTAATTACGCGGTGGAACTCATGAAGCAAAATCGCGAGGTGGCGGAACGGATTTGCTTCGAGATCACCGAAACAACCGCCATCACCAACTTTTCGGCGGCTCAGGAATTCATGCGAACCATGAAAAAGTTCGGGTGCCTGTTTGCCCTGGACGATTTTGGGACCGGGATGAGTTCATTCGGTTATCTGAAGAATCTGCCGGTGGACTTTCTCAAGATCGACGGCGTTTTCGTCAAGGACATCCTGCACGATCAGATCGATCTTTTCATGGTGGAATCGATCAACCGCATCGGCCAATTGATGAATATCCGGACCATCGCGGAGTTTGCCGAGTCCGACGCCATCATCGAAAAGCTCACGCAGATCGGGGTCGATTACGCCCAGGGGTTCGGCGTCGGGCATCCGGTGGCGCTGGAACAGTTTCTGACCGAATCGGGCGCCGTGGGTCGGCCTCGGCGCCCCACCGCCAAGTGAGGGTGTCCCGCCCTGGGTACCGTGTTTCTCCGAAGGGCCGGAGCCTAGCCGCTGCCCTTTCCTGCGCATGGCAGCGCTTCGCCTGAGGGCCGAAGCCGTCGGCGGCGGAAAGTGGCTCGGGCTTGGTACAATCGCCGCCCTGTTTCCTTTCGGCGAGTCCGGTTTATGAAATCCGTTCCGTGTTGTCAGGCTGGGTTGGGTCTGTTGATCCTGGGTCTGCTGTTGAGTCCGACCCTGGTTGCCGCTCCCCGCCACCACGCGCCGGCTCATGGGCATCATGCCAAGCACGCCCGTCATGCCAGTCACGCCGGCCGGTCGAGTCATGCCGGTAGCCATCACAGCCCGCGGCACGATGAGGATGCGGAGGAGGAACCGGTTATCGCGGAACCGCCACCGGTGGTGCGGCGCGATTACGAGGACTATGGGGTCAAAGGCGGGCATTGCGACAGCCACCGGGTGGCCAAAGTTTTGGGGGGGGCTGCGCTCGCCAACCTGAGTGGCGCCGCGGATTCGCGCATCGCGGAGGGTAATCAGGCGGGCTCCCTCGTCGATGCGGTGGCCGGGACTGTCCGGGGCGTCACCGTGGGCGAGCAGATCGGCAAAAGCATGGATACCAGCGATCGCTATTGCACCGGCCGGGTACTGGATTACACGCCGGACCGCGGCGGGGTTCATTGGGTCAATCCGCATTCGCGGGTGGACTATGTGCTGACGCCGCTGCGCAGCTACAAGGTCCACGGACGCGAGTGCCGCGATTTTTCGACCCAGGTGAAGTACGGCAATCAGCGTGATGTGATGAACCATACCGCCTGCCGTGACGACGGTGGCGTCTGGGAAGTGCGATGACTTCCGGGTTCACCGCCGGCATGGATCAGGTCTTCAGCCCCGTGCCGCGATGCAGCAGGTACAACGCCCATGCCGCCAGTACCACGATGAAGCCGGAGATGACGGCTACGGCCTGGACCAGGTCGACGTCGGAAACCCCCAGAAAGCCGTAGCGGAAGGCATTGATCATGTAGAGGATGGGGTTGCCCAGGGAGACCCCGCGCCAGATGTCGGGCAGCAGGTCGATGGAATAGAACACCCCGCCCAGATAGACCAGCGGCGTCAGCACGAAGTTGGGGATGATGGAAATGTCGTCGAAGCTGTTGGCGAACAGGGCATTGAGAAAGCCCGCCAGGGAGAACAGGGTCGCCGTCAGCAGAAACACTCCCGCCACCACCTCCGGGTGCGCCATGCGGATGGGCGAGAACAGCGCGGAGATGCCCATCACCACCGCGCCCACCGCCAGCCCGCGGACGATGCCGCCGGCGACGTAGCCCGCCAGGATCACCCAGTTGGGGACCGGCGCGATCAGCAACTCTTCGATGTGACGCTGAAACTTGGTGGAATAGAAAGAAGACACCACGTTGCCGTAGGCGTTGGTGATCACCGCCATCAGCACCACGCCGGGCACGATGTAGGCCAGGTAGGGAAACCCGCCCATCGTTCCGATGCGGCCGCCGATCAGGGTGCCGAAGATGAGGAAATACAGCGAGGTGGTCACCACCGGCGGCAGCAGGGTTTGCGGCCAGATGCGGACGAAGCGGTGGATTTCCTTGTAGAGGATGGTGCGGAAGGCGACCGAGTGACTCATGGGGTGAACTGCTCCGCGCGGGCGGGCCGGTGGCTTGCCACCAGCCCCATGAACAGCTGTTCCAGGCGGTTGGACGCGTTGCGCAGGCCGGATACCTCGATCCCCGCCGCGCTTAGTCCGGCGAACAGGCCGTTGATGCCCAGGGCCGTGGGTACGCTGGCCTTGAGGGTCCGGTCATCCAGCCTTTCCAATCGGTAGCCATTCAGCTCGGGCAGCGCGGCCAGCGGGTTTTTCAGTTCCAGGATGAAATCCGTCACCGTGAGTTTGCCCAACAGGGTGGGCATGTCGCTGTGCTCGACGATCAGGCCGTGGTCGATGATGGCGATGTGGCGGCACAGATTCTCCGCCTCCTCCAGATAATGGGTAGTCAGGATGATGGTGGTGCCCTGGCGGTTGATGGTGCGGAGAAACTCCCACATGGAACGGCGGATTTCGATATCGACCCCCGCCGTGGGCTCGTCCAGGATTAGCAGGCGGGGGGAGTGCACCAGGGCTCGGGCGATCATCAGCCGCCGCTTCATGCCGCCGGAAAGCGTGCGGGAAACGTCCCTGCGGCGCTCCCACAAATCCAGCTGCTCCAGGCAGCGGGCCGCGTTGCGCTTGGCCTCCCGGCGCGGAATGCCGTAGTAGCCGGCCTGGTTGACGACGATGTTCTCCACCGTCTCGAACTGGTTGAAGTTGATTTCCTGGGGAACCAGGCCGATGCAGCGCTTGGCCGCCTCGCGCTGGCGTTCCAGGTCGTGGCCGTGCACGCTCACCGTTCCGGAGGTTTTGTTGACCAGTGAGCTGATGATGCCGATGGTGGTGGACTTGCCGGCGCCATTGGGTCCCAGCAAGGCGAAGAAATCGCCGGGTTGGACGTCCAGGTCGATGCCCTTGAGGGCCTCGAAGCCGTTCTTGTAGACCTTGCGCAGGCTGCGGAGCGACAGGGCGGTCATGCAACGATAGGGATAAAGGTTAAAATGCCCGGACGCGCATCTTAGCAGACCTGGCCCTCGCCCCCATCACCCAGACCGCAGTCACGCCGTGTACGAACAAGCCCCGGAAATCGTTGCCGCCATCGATCTAGGTTCCAACAGCTTCCACATGGTGGTGGCCCATTTGCGCAAGGGCGAGCTGGTCATCGTCGACCGCTTGCGGGAAATGGTGCGGCTGGCGGCCGGCTTGACCCCCGCCAAGCATTTGTCGGTGGAAGCCCAGCAAAAAGCCATCGACTGTCTTCAGCGGTTCGGCCAAAGGCTCAAGGACATGCCCCCTGGAAGCGTCAGAGCGGTGGGCACCAACACCCTGCGGGTGGCGCGCAACGCAAACCAGTTCCTGCAGCTGGCGGAAGCCGCCCTGGGCCATCCCATCGAAGTTATCGCCGGCATCGAGGAAGCCCGGCTGATCTATGCCGGCGTCGCCCACAGCCTGGCCACCGACGGCAAGCGCCGCATGGTGATGGACATCGGCGGCGGCAGCACCGAATACATCATCGGCGTCGACATGGCGCCGCTGCGCAAGGAAAGCCTGCACATGGGCTGCGTCACCCTCAGTCTGCAGCATTTCCCCGACGGCAAGATCACCCCCAAGCGTTTCAAGCGGGCGGTCATCGCCGCCCAGATGGAACTGGAGCCGATGCAGAAGCATTACCGCGCCGGCCAATGGGATGAGGCGGTGGGGGCGTCCGGCACCCTCCGCACGGTGGAGAAGCTGCTGTTGAGCAGCGGCTGGAGCAAGGCCGGCATCACGCCGGAAGGGCTCAATCGGCTGGTGGACGCGCTGTTGTCCGCCGGCCACAGCGACAAGCTGGCACTACCGGAGTTGAGCGTGGAGCGCAAGCCCATTCTGCCGGGAGGCATCGCCATCCTGGCAGCCACCTTCAAGAGCCTCACCATCCAGCACATGCGGGTGGCCGACGGCGCGTTGCGGGAAGGCCTGCTGCATGATCTGCTGGGTCGCATCAACCATCAGGACATCCGCGACCGCACGGTCACCGCCATGGCCACCCGCTACCACGTGGACTTGGAACACGCCGCCCGCATCAAGGCCACCGCACGAGGATTGCTGGCCCAGGTCGGCAAGCCTCCCTGCGGCAAGGTGGAAAATGCCGACCAGTGGCTGGACTGGGCCGCCGACCTGCACGAGATCGGCATCGACATTGCTCACAGCAGCTACCACAAGCACAGTGGCTATATCATCGAGAACGCCGATCTGCCCGGCTTTTCCCGCCAGGACCAACTGCTGCTGGCGACGCTGGTGCGGGCGCACCGCCGCAAGTTTCCGGTGAAGTTGTTCCGAGAACTGGCCGCGCCGTGGAACGGGGCCGCCAAATCCCTGGCCCTGGTATTGCGGTTGGCAGTGTTGCTGAACCGCAGCCGCCAGGCCGAACCGACTCCCCTCATCGATCTGACCCTCACGCCCAACTGCATTCAGCTCCGTTTCCCTCCCGACTGGCTCAACGATCATCCGCTGACGGCAGCGGACCTGGAGCAGGAAACCGGCTACCTGCAGGGTGCCGACATTGCCTTGGTCTACGGCTGAGCGGCGATTGTTCGTGATCCGCCGGGCATCATAATCGGCGGGTTTTGGCCATCTCCCAAGCCAAGTCATTGGCCAGGCGACCATCCCGAAACGTTTGGGATTTCCGGCTTGACAGCGCATCGAACTTCTACAAACTACCGCTTGTCCTAAATAGGAACTTTTGTCATTTTTCGCCCGGTCGTGGGACGCGATCGTCGGAGCGAGGCTAAATGCCTTGCGGAAATTGCCGGTATGACCCCAGCAAGTGAAACGAAAACCTTGGCAGAGGTGAACTGCGAACCCGTGGGGCGGTTGTCGTTGCAACCGAGGCTTGCGGGCGAGCGATCAAATCATCTTTTATCAGACTGTGATCCGTCATTTTTACCATGTCCCACGGCGCATTACCCATTGAGCAGCTTGCGCAGATCGCCAAAGAATACCTGGATCGCGGAGAGGACCTGGATGCGATCGCCGAGCGGATGAAGATTCCCAAATTCAAGTTGATGTACGTGTTGGATCAGGCGGGGATAACGCTTCCCGCCGTCAAGGCCGGCAATAACGGTAACGGCAACGGCAACGGAAAAGACAAGCCGGCGGGAGGCCGAATACTCGGGATGCGGCGATCGGCGATCAAACGGCTGGAGAGCCGATCCGGAAACGGCCAAACCGCCGAAATCGCCAAGCTCGAGGCGGAGGAGCCGGACGAGTTGCAGACATTACGGGCGGAAAATGCGGAATTGAGCAGACAGATCGAGCTGTTAAACAAGACGGTGCTCGGTTTTGCCGAGGCCTTGGCGGATCGCCTGAAGCAGGACGCCGACGAGGTCGGCAATCTCATCAAATCGATCCGCAAGAAGCGGTAACGGCCCCATCGAAAACAGCGAGCGCCTGAGGCCTCATCCCCGTCGCTTCTCCCACGCGAGTAAGGGTAAAAACCGCTGGCGGCATTTCCTTTCCCCGTTGTCGTCACGGCAGTCACGCAACGGTGGCAATGTCCTGATTTCCCTCCCCAGCACCAGTATTCAGTCGTTGCGAGCGGCTGGATAACTCCCGTTCTCATTTTCTCGGCTCAGGTCGACGAGCCGACTGTCGAAAAATTAAACACTGTCGCAAGCAAAATCCAAACGGCAAATTAGCAGGTGCTGATCGACCTGTTGCGGAGGGCTATCTCCAGTGGTGACGCTGGCGGACGACATTTTTGCCGGGTTTTGGATGTCCTTCGCTGAGTCCCGCGATTTTCCAACCAACCGCAGTGTTCGGGTAAGAAGTACCCGATTTTTTCCATAAGTATTCAGAGGGAACTGCCGTAAGGGACATAAGTAGGTCGAATGATCTCCTAATCGATTGACCAACGTGAAAAAAGCCCGGAAGGCCAAGTCTCACCTCCATCTCTTCCTCTCGTCTGACCTGCCTGGGCTTAATCGATGGAAACATCAGATAAATCATCGTGGTGAGGCTTATTTGGCGGCTGATTGATCGGTGGCGATCAAATCACGGTGAATTCCGTGAAATTGAGAAAGGTTCTCTCTTTTTTGGTCGGGCTTGTAAAGACTGCTTTACGGCGTGTTGCTGGATGAGAAACAAATGCATCAAGGCGAGGCTGACGAGGTCGCTCGCACTGTCGTGGACCGGCAACACATTATTAAGAACAACATGTTACAGATTTGTTGGCGGCGAGGCCGTCTTGAGAGTGGTGGTTGGCACAGAGATTGACATAGGGCTCCCATCGTCACGATGACAGGGATTGATGAGGGAAACGGCAACCGAGTGAAGCCGCTTTAGGCGGGTACGAAAGTTGGGGCCAGTGCAGTGGCCGATGGAATTGTCGGGTGACGTCCGGGCGAAGGGCCCGGAAACGAAAAAGGACTCGGCGGAGATGTGCAGATCGCCACCGAGTTCACCCAATGTCAACACTACTGGTGAAACCATATGACAAAAAAGACAGCACTTTCGACGGCCGTCAGCATCGCACTGGGTACCGTCGCCACCATCGGTGGCTTCAACCTGGCGCATGCGGGTGTCGGTTATGGCGTGACGACCGACCCTGGATTTACCACGGCGGGAAATCCGGCTTATCCGGACTATACCATGCCGACTTTTTACGCCAACAGCGAACTGCCGAAGGTCGTGAATGGCGCGGTGACCGGCGGTCTTCACAAGTTCGTCGATACCCTGGCGCCGTTGGGCTGTGGGACCACCAATAATCTCGGTCAGTGCATTCCGATCGCTGTGCCTAACACGGCGTATCAGGTCAACGGCGCGGACCCGTTTCCCGGTGCCGACTACTACGAAATCGGCATCGTGGAGTACCGCGAACAGATGCACAGTGACTTGCCCGCCGCGGGTACGTTGTTGCGCGGTTACGTCCAGTTGGTTCCTGCTGGAACCAGCGGTGCTGTTGCCCTGACCGAAGCTGACGGCGCGCCGCTGACGCGCATTATCAACGGCGTTCCCACGCAACTCTACGGTGCCACCAAGCCCCACTACCTCGGCCCCATCATCGTCGCCACCAAAGGCGTGCCGGTGCGCGTCAAGTACACCAACTTGCTCCCGATTGGCGCAGCCACGAATGCCGCCGGAACTGGGCCTGTGGTCAGTGGTCCAGTCACTGGTCCAGATGGAGCTGTATATAACAAGGTCAGCGATTTCAAGCGCAACGGCGACCTGTTCATTCCAACGGACACGACCCTGACCGGTGCCGGTCTGGGTCCGGATGGCGCCACCTGGTATCAGCAGAACCGCGCCGAGCTCCACCTGCACGGCGGTTTGACACCCTGGATCTCCGACGGCACCCCCCACCAGTGGACCGTTCCGTTGAATGATCCAATCTCTCTAAGGACAACTCCTGCGGACGATATTTCCGGGCCGACCGGAATCGCCGGAGCCAACGTGGCCAACATCTACGGCGTCGGCGCCAGCTTCGTCAACGTGCCCGACATGGCCGATCCGGGCCAGGGCTCCGGCACCCTGTACTGGACCAACGACCAGTCCGCCCGGTTGATGTTCTACCACGATCACGTTTCGGGCATTACCCGGTTGAATGTGTACGTGGGTGAAGCTGCCGGCTATGTGCTGACCGACAACGTCGAAAATGCCCTGTTGAACGGCGATGCCACACTGGGCATCAACCAGGCGCTGCCTGGCGGCGTGCTCGATCAGATTCCTCTGGTCATCCAGGACAAGACCTTCGTCCCCTCCGACATCGCGATGCAGGACGCCAAGTGGGACACCACCGCTTGGGGCCAAACCGGCGACCTGTGGTTCCCCCACGTTTATGAAACCAACCAGGATCCGGCTTCTGCCGACGGCACCAACCCGGTGGGTCGCTGGGACTGGGGTCCGTGGTTCTGGCCGGTGTTCAACGCCCAGTTCGGCCTGCCCTCCGGCGAATACGGTGACGTGACCACCACCCCGGAAGCCTTCATGGACACCCCGGTGGTGAACGGCACCGCCTATCCGTCCCTGACCGTCGAGCCCAAGGCCTATCGTTTCCGCGTCCTCAACGCCGCCAACGACCGCATGGTCAACCTGGGCCTGTATGTGGCCGAGCCGCTGTCCATCGGCGTAGCCGATCCGGGCCCAGGCGGCTATGTCGATCCACGTGTTGTAATCAGTGGAGGTGGTGGTAGCGGGGCTACTGCTGATGCTCTGATGGGACTTCAGTCCATCACTTTTGCGGACGGTACTAACACCTATACCGTACCCCCGCCGGTCGCCATTTCGGCACCGCCAGCGGGTGGTATTCAGGCGACGGCAATCGCGGTATTGCAGCAGACGGCAATCAACCAGCCCGTGGCGCTCAAGGAAATCCTGATTACCAATCCTGGCGACGGCTACACGACCCCTCCGCAGATCACGGTTACGGCCAATTCGGTTGACGCAACCAGCACCGCAAAAACGACCATCTCTGCTTCCGCAACCGTAGGCTTGGCGGGAATCAAGGTTACTAACGCCGGTAATTATGGTCAGTCAGGCACAACGGCCCCGACCATCACGATTACCGAAGGTCCCAACGGTCCGACTCTTCCTGTCGTCGCCGTCGCTTCGGTCAACACCGAAGTCAAGATGGTGCC
>VEPB01000009.1 GCA_012026715.1 Methylococcaceae bacterium
AGCCGAATGCGACGGAGCACAATCTTTTTGATTTTGTTTGGTTAATCTCCGCCAACTTAACCTACATTTTGGCTTTTGCGAAACCCTCCCCCGGACACCCACGCGGCCCTCGGGCCGTCCGAGTACAACGCACACATCCAAGCCCCAACGCGGTTCCAGCTTACTGAACTGCGCTTTTCATGCGCCTTCCAGGCAATGCGAATCGCTGTCGCTAGTTTTTACAACCTGACCGCCACCAGCCTGGGAAATTCTGTTAACCCGTTAATACGTCAGATCCTTTTTTGATTGGCACGCAACGTGGTTGTTTGCAGGAGACCGCCATTCGGGATGTAGATCGACAGTACGCCCGAACAAGGCCTCCTCCCGCAATGTCGGGAGGATGACCAGGGGAACTGGCCGCACTCCTTCGGGAGTTCGGGGCCGTGCCGGGACGATGCGGTGTCCGCAACCATCCTGCGCGACGCCCACCCAGCCTCCCCAGGTTCACCAAAGCCAAAAACAAGGACCCCACCGTTGCACTCCAGAGGTAACCCATGAACCGCTTCCGAAAATCCACGCCCTGCGCACGAGCCGTCCGGCTAGCGCTGGCCGCTTCCCTGCTCGCCTCTGGCGCGGCCCAAGCCATTTTGCGCGATCACGGCGAAGGCGACCCGACGCTGAACTTCCCGCTCTGGTATCGGGACTTCAACGGAACACCGCTGCAGATTTGCCGATCGACCGCCTCCGATGGCAATGGGGCCTTCTGCTTTCCGTTGACCCCGGAAGCGGTGCCGCCCTCGTTTGCCGGCAACATTGGGCCTGAAGCCTTTTACATGAATCTGAATGCCAACGTGACCAATGGCGGCATCGACTTGCGCTACGTCGCGGCACTGGAAGCTGCCTACGGAACCGCCAACCCGGTGGGTGCCGCGCGGTTGGGGCAGGAGGTGCTGTTTGCACGAACCCGCTTCGTCATGCACGTGAACACCACCGACGGTTCCTGCGCCGGCAACTACCGCATCGTTCATCCTTACGGCGACGACGAATTCCAGGATGTGGGTGAAGGCAAGCGCGCGCTGTTTTCCACGCTGGACACTCCGATCGGGGCGATCAACGACTTTGAGGGAGCGTTGCGCGGCCAGTTGGGGCCCTTCCTACACTGGGACGACGGACTCGAAACACCGCTGCCCCACCTGAGTTCCGGAACCGAAAGATTCATCGGCAACCCCGCGGTTCTCCATACCTATACCGGCAGCAGCCGGATGGAGATGAAAAAGGACGCGGCCGGCAACGACACCAACATCCCCATCTACCTCATCGACGGAACGCTCAATACCGGCAACTTGACACTGCAGTTCGACGCCAACGGCATTCCCATCAACGAATCGCTGTTCCAGCATCAGAACTACGTCAAGGTATTTGCGCCGCTTGGCTGCGATATCGGTGGAACCGCGGCTCCTGCCGGCGAGGGAATCAATGTATTGAAGGTCAACACCGGATTCCTGCTGGGCCAGGTCTGGACCGCAGCCATCGCCACCCCGACCCGCGTGACCGCCGCGGAATACAGCCGTGCACCAGACGGTTCGACCGCCATCGACGTCTGGGCTTCCAGCGAACCGAACAACACCCTGGTAGCCTCGACCTCATCGACTCCAGGCCTGGTATTGCGCGAGGAATTCGACACCCTGGGCCGCCGTACCGGCAGTTACCACGGGCATATCCAGATGGCGCCGGGTGCCGTGCTGCCCGGCCAGGTCACCGTCAACAACCTGACCAGTCCGGCCTTGATCGGAGTCACCGCCAACATCGTGGACACGGTGACCATCACCAACTCCGCGTTCAATCCGGCCACCGGCTCCCTGTGCGTCACGGCCCATTCCAGCGATCGATTCGACAAGCCCGCACTCACCGTCGCTGCCGGTCCTCTGAGTGAAAGCCTTGGGACACCGACCCTCGCGAAACTGGCGGACTGCGGCCTGAGCGCGCTCCCCGATGCCGATGATGTCCTGTTTGCCGGCGATCTGCCCAACGCCCCCCCGGAAGTGACCGAACCGCCGGCCACCGTCACGGTATCCAGCCAGCGGGAAGGACGCCACACCACCCCGCTGACGGTCGTAAGCGCCGGTGCAAACACGCCGGCTCCCCTGGCGGCGGCCGATGACTTTATGGGAGGAAATTCCGATACCGCAATCACATTCGACGTGCGGACCAACGACACACCCAGCGCCGCCGCGGCTGGCGCCACCGTGATGATCGCCCGCCAACCCCAGCCGGCAACGGGCTCGGTCGTGGTGAACGCGGACAACACCGTCACCTTCACACCGGCAGCGACCATCACCGCCAACACAACCGATAACTTCGTCTATGCCTTGCGGAGCGGTGATGGAGTTTCCAATCAAGCCACCGTGGCCCTGAACCTGACTTTTGTCAGCCGCCC
>VEPB01000483.1 GCA_012026715.1 Methylococcaceae bacterium
GCAGTCGTACTTGGGCAGGATGATCTCCACCGAGTTGCCGCGGATCTCCAGTTCGTTGGACAGCCCGAACACCACGTCGGCCAATCCGCCCACCTTGGCAACCGGGGCAAGTTCCGGGGTGATCTGGACGATGTACAGCGAAGGCTGCGGCGGTGGCGACCATTCCTGCGGCGGGTGCTGGGGCTCCGGCTCGGCCGGCGGCTCCCAGGTCGGTTCCGACATGAGTTGGGTGGAATCCCAGTCCGGCTGCGGCTCCAGTTCCGCCAGCGGCGGCAGATTCATGGGTTCGGCCGGGGCCTTGAATTCCATCGGCGGGGCCGCCGCCTCCGCTTCCTCCTTGGGCAGCGCGGGGATATCGGCGAGACATTCGGCCTCGCTCGGCACCGGCTGCGTCTCCTTACCCTTGCCACCGGCCGGCTTGCGCGCGGGCTTGGCCGCGCCGCTGGAGCGGGAAGGCTTGGCCGGTGCCGCCGCCGGAGAGGCTTCGACTGCTGACATGGACTCCGCGGCTACCCCGACTTGAGGAACCGGACTCACGAGGGCAGCCGGTTTAGCGCTGTTTGCCTTGGATACCTTCGTCGCACTGGCGGTGCGCTGAAGATCGACGGGGGCGACTACAGGCTCAGGAGTAACCGTCGATTCGGAATGCGGCTCCCCCTCGGACTGTGCCGGTTCCGTCGTCACGGCCCCATCAGCAATCGCTTTCGGCGTAATGAGCTTTCCGGCATCCTGCCCGGCCGCTTTGGGTACCTCTTTTGCCAAGGCAGCATTCTCTGCTGTCGCAGCCACGGCCGGCTGATTCGGAGCGGCTGCGGCCCCCGGCTTGTCGCTCAAGCGCTTGGTGGATGGTGCCGCTGGCTTCCCAGAGGATGTGGCGATGGGTTTCTTTGCCATATAACTCGATACCTTAGGTTCTGGGGTGCTGGAGATAAGAGCTAGTGTAAGCGATCGTCGGCCTGGTCGGCACCCTCTCTCAAAACTCAAGAGCGGCGCCCCAGTCCAGGTCCTTGACACCACAATCCTCGTTACCACAGCATAGGGTTTTTAGGGGAATTCAGTCTGTCGACTGCTCCACCTGCTCTGTACGATTCGACGGGGCGCTTCCCAATACTTGCTTTGCGCCCCACCGTAACTCGGCTCTTTCCCCCTACCGCGAGGATCAAGGACGATGGCCAAAAGAAAAAATATTAATATCCTGTTCAACGAATTAGGCGAAGGGACTCTTGAATGCGCTGGCTTCAACACTTACCGTTGCCTTGGGCAAAAGGGACTGAAGTACCCGACCGATATCACCGTCGATCCCTCGATTCCCGGCACCAAGGAAGCACCTCACTACAGCAAGACTTATAGCTGCCCTCCCAACGACAACGCACTCGGTCAATGCATCATGCCCTACGCGATTCTGATCTGGGGGCAGCAAGGCGTTTATATCCACGAATGGCCGACTCCGGCCACTTATGCCGGTAACGGCGGCCCAACACACGGGTGCATTCACCTGGACCGCGGCAATGCTCATATCGTCTATGCCTGGGTGGACCGACCAACTCGCATACTCATCGATTATCCGTGGTAAAGCCATGAGCCATCTTCGGTTCGCTCGCTCGACGGCGACTGCTCTGCGGCTTGGCGCCGCGTATTCCTTGTTTTTTATGACCGCCGGTCTATCCACCACCTGTCTGAGTGACGCAGCCAGGCCTCAACCCACTGCTGCAAGCCTTTATCCCGGGCTTTATCAAGTCACAAATCGCATCTGCGAGAATCCCTCGGGCCTGCCCGATGATTGTCCGCGCATCCAGTATCTCGAACTGGTAAAAGGCCGCTTCCACGGCGTAGCTCCTGACCAGATGGCCTTCGTTATCTGGCTAGCGCCAACGCCCACAGCCAAAAGCTACACCTATAACGCGCGACGCTTACGAGGCTCCTTCCCGACACTCAACGAATATCTCGTCGATGAAACGCCCAAGGGAAGGGAATGGCTAACCTTGAATGGGCGCATAATCCGTGAGTATGCCTCGACCAGTTTCATGGGGAACGACGGCGTCCCATCCAGACGGATGTCTTTGACCCTGAAACCGGTCGCTCGTACCAAAGTATTGGATCGCCGATTAGCGTATCCGGAACCGGAGTAGACCCTCAACGCGGAACACGGTCCCTATCAGGTCAGGCTCTTGGCGGCGACCTCATAGACGTCGCGGGAAATCCCTTCGGCCTCGGCGATGCGCTGCAGTTGCTCCTTCATCAGCGCTTGGCGGCCTGCGTCATAGCGGCGCCATTGGGTGAGCGGTCCGCACATGCGCGCTGCCACCTGGGGATTGATGGCGTTGAGGGCGATCACCTGGTCTCCCAGGAAGGCATAGCCGGCACCGTCCGGTTCATGAAAACGCACCGCGTTGCCCTGGCAAAAGGCGCCCACCAGCGCGCGCACCCGGTTCGGCACCTTGATGTCGTAGGCCGGATGCCGCAGCAGCCGTTTCACCGTATCCAGCGCGCCGGGCAGGTGGCAGCCAGCCTGCAATGCGAACCACTTGTCGATGACCAGCACCTCCCGCTCCCACTGCCGGTAGAACCGTTCCAGGCACTCGTCCTGGTGCGGGCTGGCGCTGTTGACGATACAACTCAATGCGGCGATCTGGTCGGTCATGGTGCCGGCCTGCTCGAACTGGCTGCGGCAGAGTGCATGGATATCGGCCTGATCCAGCTCCACCAGATAGTTCAAACAAACATTCTTGATGCGCCGACGGCCGATGGCGGCCGCTTCGAACCGGCCCGCCTCGTCGCGATGATGGGCGCGGTACAGCGCCTCCAGTTCCGGCCGCAGTCGCCGCGCCAAACTACCCTTGACCCACTGGCGGGCACGATAGACCGCTTCCGGATCGACTACCGGCATCTGAGCGCTGACGTAGTCCTCCGGCGGCAGCGTGACCAGCAGGGCCAGATAGGACAAATCGCCCGATTCGCCGCGTAGCACCTGGCGGTAGGCCTCCACCAGACGGTCGTCCAGATCGCCCAGATCGCTTCCGCTGCGCAGCTTGTCGATGCCTTCCAGGATGATGCGGCTGGCGAAGGTCTGGCTGGC
>VEPB01000590.1 GCA_012026715.1 Methylococcaceae bacterium
CGGCCGCGGCTTCAGTCTCGCCCGGTTGCTGCGGGACCGCTACGGCTACCGCGGCGAATTGCGGGCTCGCGGCCAGTTCATCCGCGACCAGGTGTTCTTCCTCGGCCGGGTGGGCGTCAACGCCTTCGAATGCCCCGAGGGCAGCGATCCCCAGGAACTGCTGGACGCCCTCAGCGATTTCTCGGTGAAATACCAGGCGTCCGCGGACGAAGCCCTGCCGATCTACCGGAGACGTCCCCACTCCGCCTGCCGCCATCCCGCCGATTGCCCTATGAAAACGCTGCTGAACAAGCTGGTTCCGATCCTGCGCGCGGTGGCCCAGCAGGAGCTGGTGCCGCGCTTTGCCGAAGCGCGCCGCAGCTATAAACCGGACGGCAGCATCGTGACCGAAGCGGACTTGGCCATGCAGGGCCGGGTAGCCGAGGAACTGGCGGCGCTGACGCCGGGTTACCGGCTGGTGGGCGAGGAAATGCCGGAAAAGGAGCAACAAGCCCTGCTGAAGGACAGCGACGGCGAACTGTGGTGTCTCGATCCGCTGGACGGCACCAGCAATTTCGCCTGCGGCATTCCGTTCTTCGCGGTATCCCTGGCGCTCCTGGTCAGTCGCAAGCCGGTGCTGGGGCTGGTCTACGATCCGCTGCGCGACGAATGCTTCACCGCCATCGCCGGCCGCGGCGCTTCCCTCAACGGCCAGCCGCTTCACTGCCGCAAGGCCGAACTGCCATTGCGGCGCGCCATGGCGGTGGTCGACCTCAAGCGCCTTGGCGGCATGGCCGGGGTCATCGCGGTCAACCCGCCCTATGCTTCCCAGCGCAATTTCGGCTCGGTGGCCCTCGACTGGGCCTGGCTGGCTGCCAACCGCTTCCACGTCTATCTGCACGGGCTGCAAAAGCCTTGGGATTACGCCGCGGGAGCCTTGATCCTATCCGAGGCCGGCGGTTTGTCCGAAACCCTGGAAGGACAACCCATCTTCGGACCGGAACTGAAGGCGCGCTCGGTGGTGGCGGCTTCCGATGCAGAGCTGTTTTCCGACTGGAAGGCCTGGCTGGCCATGCACCGCCCGCTGAACTGATTCGCCTCCGCCCTCAGGCTGCAAACTCCGTTGTTTTTTCGGGACATCATCGTCACCGCTCCGTTGCCGGGCACTACGAAATTCGCAGCGGGGGATGTAAAATGCGCGTCCCGCAGTGCTTGCCTTGCCCCTTCGCGTCCGATCGTGACCGCGCGGGATGAGCAAAGCGCCGGGGACGATTACCGGCCGCTCCCGTGGTTCCGCCAGTAGCCCAGCCAACTCCGCACGGATTGGCAGCACTAACGTCTTGCGGCCAGCCCCCGGCAATTCGAGCACCGAAGGGGGCGCCAACCGGTCCTCTGCGGCGGGTGCCATCAAGGCACCCTGGGCAGCAGTCGCCCCGCACCATCAACCGTACGAAGCAGGATAATTAGAAATGACTTTCGTAGTGACCGAAAACTGCATTAAGTGCAAATATACCGACTGCGTCGACGTGTGCCCCGTCGACTGCTTCCATGAAGGCCCGAACTTCCTGGTCATCGATCCGGACGAATGCATCGACTGCACCCTCTGTGAACCGGAATGCCCGGCACATGCAATCTATTCGGAAGACGAAGTGCCCGCCGGCATGGAACAGTTCATCCAACTCAACGCCGAACTCTCCAAGGCCTGGCCCAGCATCACCGAAGTCAAGCCGCCGCTGGAAGGCGCCGACGAGTGGAAGGATAAGCCGGGCAAGGCCAACTTGCTGGAACGATAGAGGCCTGCTGGCCTGGCGCTTCAGGCGCTTCCCGCCCGGCAGCGCCCAGCCTTCCCTCGCCGGTTTCGCCGTAAAGCCGACCGGCACTGCCACGGATTAGCCATGAAGCTGCAGCAGTTGCGATACATCTGGGAGATCGCCCAACACGGCCTCAATGTGTCTGCGACCGCAGACAGCCTCTATACGTCGCAGCCGGGCGTCAGCAAACAGGTGAGGCTGCTGGAAGCCGAACTGGGAACCCCCATCTTCGCCCGCAACGGCAAGCAGCTCACCGAGGTCACCGCGGCGGGGCAGCAAATCATCGCCATCGCCGGAGAAATCCTGGAGAAGACCCGCGATATCTGGAACATCGCCCAAGAGCACAAGGACAATCGGATCGGCACGCTGACCCTGGCCACCACCCATACCCAGGCGCGCTACGCCCTGCCTCCGGTCATCGCGACCTTCACGCAGCGATATCCGGCGATCAAGCTCAGCATCCACCAGGGCACGCCCGCCCAGATCTCGGAGCAGGCTTCCCGTGGCACGGCAGATCTGGCCATTGCCACCGAAACCCAAGACCCCCACGAAAACCTGGTGATGCTGCCCTGCTATCGCTGGAACCGCTGCGTACTGGTCCCCAAGGACCATCCGCTGACCCGGCTGGAGCGGCTCACCCTGGCCGAGCTGGCCTCCCATCCCATCGTCACCTATGTGTTCGGCTTCACCGGCCGCTCCCAACTGGACCGCGCCTTCGACGAAGCCGGGCTGCATCCCCGGATCGCCATTACCGCGGTGGATGCCGATGTCATCAAGACCTATGTCAGACTGGGACTGGGCGTTGGCATCGTGGCGCGGATGGCCTACGATCCACTGGTCGACGGCGATTTGGTGGCGCTCGATGCCGGCCATTTGTTCGGTGCCAGCACCACCAAGATCGAACTGCGCCGGGACATGTTCCTGCGGGGATTCATGTACGACTTCATCAACCTGTTCGCGCCGCACCTGACCCGGACAGTGGTGGAGCAGGCGATGCAATTGCGCGACCAGCGCGACATCGACTTGCTCTTCAGCCGGATCGAGCTACCGGTTCGCTGACACTGTAACTCATCTGCACGGTCGCCAGCCGGCGTCCGCCCCATCAAGGATTTCGACATGGCTAGCCCCAATCCCCACGAGCCGCGGATCCCCCACCACGACCCCTACCAGGCGATGGTGATGCAATGCGTCGCCTACCGTGACGGCCACCGGACGGGGGAAGTCCAGCTGGAACAGATCAACGAGATACTCAAGCAACCAAACACCTTCGTCTGGCTGGGCCTGAGAGAGCCCAACCACACGCTGCTGGACAAGATCCAGACGGAATTCGGCCTGCACGAACTGGCGATCGAGGACACCCGCTCGGCCCACCAGCGGCCCAAACTGGAGGAGTACGGCGACTCGCTGTTCCTGGTGCTGCAAACCGCCCAGATCTACCAGGGCGGGGTCCGGCTGGGGGAGACCCATCTGTTCATCGGCGCCCGGTTCCTGGTCACCGTGCGTCACGGTTCGTCGGTGAGCTACCACCGGGTCCGCGAGCGCTGCGAGGCCATGCCCCACAACCTGGCGAAAGGGCCGGGATTCGCGCTCTATGCCCTGCTGGACTTCATCGTCGACAACTATGTGCCCGTGGTGGACACCCTGGAGGATCGGCTGGAGCGGCTGGAAGCCGACATCTTTCGCCACCAGCTCAACCGGGAAACCCTTGAACAGCTGTACGAGCTGAAGCGGGAACTGCTGGTGATCCGCAACGCGACCGCGCCCCTGCTGGATATCTGCACCCAACTCATGCGCTTCCACGAGGACGTGGTGCCGCGCGAGATCGAATTCTACTTTCGCGACATCTACGACCATGTGCGCCGCCTCAACCAGTCCATCAGCGGCATGCTGGAAATGCTCACCGCCGCCATGCAGGTACATCTGGCCCTGGTCACTGTCGGCCAGAACGAAATCGTCAAGCGCCTGGCCGGCTGGGGCGCCATCCTCGCCATCCCCACCATGTTGTTCAGCCTTTATGGCATGAATTTCAAGCACATGCCGGAATTGGACGCTCCGTGGGCCTACCCGGCGCTGCTGGTGGGCGTGGTGTGTTTCTGCTCCATCATCTTCTGGCGGCTGCGCAAGTCCGGCTGGCTGTAACCACCTGCCGGCGGCACTCCGGCATCGCCGATATCCCCCCTTAACCATGAACAAAGCAGTCGTGTTGTTGTCCGGCGGACTGGATTCCGCCACGGTACTGGCCATGGCCCAGCAGTTGGGATACCGCTGTTACGCCCTCAGTTTCGACTACGGCCAGCGCCACGGCGCTGAGTTGAACGCCGCCCGCCGCATTGCGGAGAGCCGCCAGGTGGCTGAACACAAGCTGGTGCGCATCGGGCTGGACTCCATCGGCGGCTCGGCCCTCACCGACCGCCACATCGCGGTCCCAAACCAACCTCAAGAGGGCATACCGGTCACCTATGTACCGGCCCGCAACACGGTGTTCCTGGCCTTCGCCCTGGGCTGGACCGAAGTGCTAGAGGCTGCGGACATCTTCATCGGCGTGAACGCCGTGGACTATTCCGGCTATCCCGACTGCCGGCCGGAGTTCATCCAGGCCTTTGAAAATCTGGCGGGACTGGCTACGAAGGCGGGGGTGGAAGGCCGCCAGTTCAAGATCCATACGCCGCTGATCGACCTGAGCAAGGCGGACATCATCCGCCTCGGCACGGACTTGGGCGTGGATTACGGGATGACCGTCTCCTGCTATGCGGCCGACCTCGACGGCCGGGCCTGCGGCGTATGCGACTCCTGCAGGCTGCGGAGGGCCGGATTCGAAGCGGCCGGAATCGAAGATCCGACCCGTTACTCGACCGCCGATTAGACCCACGACCGCGTAATCCGCCGCCGCAAGCTCACCACATCAGGTCGTCGGGAACCTGAAACTGGGCGTAGGGATCGTCGGCAGCCGCAGCCGCATCTTCCTTGGCCGGCCGATTCCACAGCACCAGGGCCGACTCGTGGCGCTCCTTGATCTTCTGAGCCACCTCCGGCGACACCAGGCTGTAACGGCCTTCGCAGCGGACGATGGCAAGCCGCCCCGAGGCCAGTTGGTCACGCGCCTTGGCCCCGACGTACAAACGCTTGACGTGGCCGGCGTCGACGAAATGGTAAGGAACCTCGCCGTCGCCGATGGGTTGGGCGTGGGTCTCCACCAACTGCTTCAACTCGGCGAGCTTGGCCTTGCGGTCGGCTTCCTCTTTGCGCTGCTGGTTGAGCTGGCGGTCGCGCTCGGCCTTCTCTGCAGCCTGACGCTGTTGTTGCGCCCGGGCCTCATCGGCTTTGGGCCGGCCACCCTGGCCTTGCTGCTGGCGGACTTCCTTCTGTTTTTCCTTGGTGGCTTGCTTGAGCTGTTTTTCGTTGACCAGACCCGACTTCAGCAACTGGTCCCGTAATGCGTTACCCATGATGAATACCTGCTTGGAAATGCATCGCGGCGGCTCCCGCAGGACGGCGCCGAACCGCCTCGAAACTGCCTTTTGATCGCGGCTGATGTCCGCGCGCCGATTTTGGCCGATAATGGCGATGCGTTATTGTAAAGACCAAATGTGACATTTGCTCGAAGCGTTTTTTTGTCCCCATGGATTCACCCTTTTGGCAGCACAAGACCCTCGATCAGCTCAGCGACGCCGAATGGGAATCGCTGTGCGACGGCTGCGCCAAATGCTGCCTCAACAAGATCGAGGACGAGGATACCGGCGAACTGTTCTTCACCAACGCAGCCTGCCGGCTGCTGGACATCGACGCCTGCCGCTGCCGCGATTACCCGCGGCGCACGACTGAAGTTCCTGACTGCCTCGACCTGAGAGCTCGCTTCACCGCCTTCCACTGGCTACCCTCCACCTGCGCCTATCGTTGTCTGGCGGAGGCGCGCGAGCTGCCGAGCTGGCATCCCCTGTTGACCGGCGACCGCAACTCGGTCCATCGCGCCGGGGAATCGGTGCGTGGCTATGCCATCTCGGAAGAGGATATCGTGGAACTCACCGACCACGTCATCGAGTGGCTGCTGTAACTGGAAATGACGACCTGGAATTGACCGATGGATTTCACCGAATCGATACAGTTGTGCATCGAACGACTGGAGGGCACCCTCAGCAGGGAATTTGGCGGAAAAGGCCGCAATCTGGCCGAACGCCTGGAACGGGCCGACATCTCCGACGACTTGCGGGAAGGCCTACGGGAAGTCGTGCGGCGGGCCGCCGAGACTCAGGGCGGCGACCAGCCGGCCGCCGCGATGGAACTGATCTTTCTGTGCGGGCAGTTGTACGAACGGCTGGAAGCCGTGGCGGCCATGCGGCTGGCAGAGCCTTTGACCTGCGTGCAACCGGACGGCAACCCATCGCCGGTGCTGGACGGCACGGACCTGACCACGGTCGCCGAATTCGCCAGCGCCTGGCGCCAATTCATGACCAAGGTGGCGGACTTCGTGCTCAAACTGATGCTGGTGACGGTGGTGGTGGTCTTCATCGGCCTAGCCATCGGCCTGATCTGAAACTCCCTCCGGCCGCTTGCCGCTGAGCAGATAGGCGAAGGCGATCACCTCCGCCACCGCCAGATAGAGCTCCCGCGGAATTTCCTCCCCCAGGGGCACGTTGGACAAGACCCGCACCAGGCCGGCATCGGCATGGAGCGGAATATCATGCTGTCTGGCCAGCTCGACGATTTGCCCGGCCACCGCCCCGCTGCCCTTGGCGGTGACTCGGGGCGCATTGTTGCCGTCGTAGCTCAGGGCCACGGCCAGATCGGGGGGGTTGATGACCTTGGTCATTGCCTAAGCCCGCTCGTCCAACACGATGCTGCCGGCTCCCGGCAGTCCGTCGGCAAGCCCGGCCGGAGCTGACGGCAGGATATCGAGACGGCCCACGCTGAGGCCGGCCTGTTGCAACCGGGCCGCCAGCAGATCCAGGTGGGAGCGGATCGCCTGTGAGGTCTCCGCCCGGTCGGACCAAAAATAGCTGTCGACGTTGCCGGCGCTGAGGGAAATTCGGGCATGGACGGTCCCCAAGCCGGGCGGATGCAGTTCCAGCGTGACCGACCAGAAACACTGCAGCGGCGGCGCCCCCCGCTTTCCTTCCCGGACCACCTTCAACAGGAGCGCATCGGCACGCTCGCCGAACTGGTAGGGAATTTCCAACTGCCACACCGCTTGGCGGCCATCGACCTGGGGCAGGGATGCCAGCTGATCCGTCACGATCCCGGCCAGGGCGCCTTCCGCCTTGTGCAGCAACAGTTTCAGTTCTGCCCGAAAGGCCTGAGCGTCGACGCCAGCAGTCACCGTGCCCGGAATTGGGCGGCCGCCTTCGGCCTGAACCGGGGACTGCAGCTGCGGCGACTCCGGTTCTCCCGTCGGCCCGGCTTGGCTCGGCATCGACGCCGGATCCCGGCCCGGTTCCGCCGCTCTGGTTACGGTCGCCGTGACCAGCGGCTCCGATAAAATGTCCACTCCCAGCAAATCCTTGAACAGGCTGGCCAGAACCTGCGGTTTGGCGCCGTCGGGCTGAGGAGTGTCGGGCCGGCTCCCGGTCGGCGACGCGCCCGCCTCGGCTGGCATCTTGCCCGCACCCGACCCGCCGGCTTTCGCCGCGTCGGGCGCTGGCTGCGGCTCCTGAGCCGCCGATTCGGCCAACACCTGCGGCTCGGCCGGAAACTCGCCGGGGGCTTGCGGGAGAGCCTGCGATGCGGAGGCTGGCGGCGCCAACTTCGCATCTGCGAGCGGATGTCCGCCGGACTCCGGGGACGGAGTGACAACGGCCGCGGCCCAATCCGGCGCCATCTGCTTCGAGGCCTGAAACTCGGGCCGCTCTGCGTCGGCGGGCGGCACAGCCGCGGACTCCTGGATCAGCGACCGGGCCACCGGCCGGTTTTCCGCCGCCGGAGCGACTGGCCTGCCGTCCGGCTCCGTCGACTGGGCCGAAGAACGCTCGACCGGCACCGGTTGCGCCGCGCTTTCAGTCCGGGCCGATGGCGGCAGCGCCGATTCAGAAACCACGGCCA
>VEPB01000547.1 GCA_012026715.1 Methylococcaceae bacterium
CTCGCCTTCCAGAAAACCGAGGATGCGAACCACTTCATCCGGGGTCAGCACCACCGGCAAGCGCCGCGACGGCCGAGGTCTTCCGATCTCCTGAAGCCAAGGCAGATCCACACACAGCACCTTGCCGTAGAAGAACAGCAAGGCCGCCAATGCCTGCCGATGCGTGGATGCCGAAACCTTACGCTCGTTTGCCAGCCAGGACAGAAATGCCTCGACTTCGCTGCTGCCCAAGGTTGCCGGGTGACGCACTCCGTGGAAACGGATGAAGGCACGAACCCAGTGGACATACGCCTGTTCGGTTCGTAAGCTGTAATGCAAGTAGCGTATGCGCTCGCGCAGTTGGTCCAGAACCTTGACCGAACGCAGCGGTGGTAACGGTGCAGTGCTGGTTTTCATGGCTTGTTATGACTGTTGTTTTGTACAGTCTATGCCTCGGGCATCCAAGCAGCAAGCGCGTTACGCCGTGGGTCGATGTGTGATATTATGGAGCAGTAACGATGTTACGCAGCTGGGCAGTCGCCCGAAAACAAAGTTAGGGGGCTTTGTGCATTCCGAGCTCAAACGTATTGCGCTTTGGACAGCTGGATTGTTCTTGCCTGTGTCGTTCGTCGGGTTTTATTTGGTCGTACCTCACGGCGGCCTCGGAAATGATTTACTCGCTCCCATTGGCCTCTTCATAATTCTTCCGGGCGCATACCTGTCTGAGCGTGGCATTTGGTCCGGCCCACTTGGCTTGGTGGTCTACGTCGCGCAATACCTCTGGTTATTTTTGTGGGTCGCACTTGGCCGATGGATTGTCCGAAAAGCATCAAATGCGGAGCAAAGAGCAAATGCTAGGAAAGCCGCCCCCTAACCCTACGGTCAACCGGACCGCCAACAGCTGCGCTGTTGGCTCCCTCCGCCCTGCGGGCTCCGGCGTCCGGTTACCTTCACGTTATGCGGCACTCATCGAAATGGAGATTGAAAATGAACAGACTAACTAAACTCATCTTATTCGGGGCGGCTCTAGCTGCGTCTGTAGCTCACGCACAAGATCCGAAAGACATCCCACAAAAATCTGGGGTAACACCTACGGATCTCATAGTACGCGGAGTGGACGGCACAGCGAATCTGGACTTCACAGTCATAGATGTGAAGTACGAGCCAGGTGGTGTCAACCGTCGCCATTTTCATCCAGCGGCGGTCACCTTCTATGTAGTTTCTGGGACACCAGTTTTCCAGCAGGAGGGCAAGGAACCCATTACCCTAAAACCCGGTGACAGCCTACTCGTTCCGGCCGGCACCACTCATTCCCATTGGAACCCTAGTAAGACTGAAGGTGTTCGATGGCTGGAATTCATCGTGGCTGAAAAAGGTAAAGGAAGATCCATCCGAAAGCCTTGAATAGAAAGTTTCGCCTCATAATCACGAAAGGAAAATGTAACCGCGACCAGCCGCCTTTGGTCGTAAGCAGAAAAGTAGAGGCCCATGAAGTACACAACCAAGTGCCGCATAACCATGCGCTGCAGCGAACCCGGCATGACGTCGTGGTTTGCAATCCACGCGTCCCGTGCGCCGGGTCGCTGAGCTTGGGTCGTTGAACGACAGCTTTCCCAAAAGCTCTACGGCGGTTCAGGGTCGAACTGAGACATACAAAGCAGCTACGCCCGCGCCAGGTGTAGTTCAGGGAAATTTGCCACAGTTTGGCAATCGGTGATCGACTTCGGTTGCTTTATGTCCCAAGGCGGGACTATACTTGACCCATGCGAATCATTGCCGTCAGTTACCTGCGAACTTTTTGGGCAAATACGCCTGACGCCGAGCAGTCCTTGAAGGCGTGGGTGGATGAGGTGAAGAAGGCTGACTGGAGTCAGCCAGCGGCCATCAAGGCGCAGTACCGTAGCGCCAGCATTCTGAAGAATCGCCGGGTCGTCTTCAATATTAAGGGCAATGAATATCGCTTGGTGGTCTCGGTGGCATATCGCTTCCAGGCCGTCTACGTGAAATTCATCGGCACGCACGCCGAGTACGATCGGATTGACGCCGAAACCGTTGAGATGGAGATCTGACATGGAAATTCGCCCAATTCATACCGCCGCCGACTACCGGGCCGCTCTGCGCGAAGTATCGGTGTATTTCGACAACGAGCCCGAACCTGGCACGCCGGATGGGGATCGGTTCGATGTGCTGCTGACGTTGGTCGATGCTTACGAAGCCAAGCAGTTCCCCATCGACCTTCCCGATCCGGTTGAGGCCATCAAATTTCGCATGGAGCAGGCCGGGCTGACGCCGAAGGATCTGGTGCCGGCCATCGGTCGCCTGAACCGCGTCTATGAAATCCTCGCCCGCAAGCGTCCCCTGACGCTCAACATGATCTGGCGGCTGCACGAGAGATTTGGTATCCCTGCCGAAAGCCTGATTCGCCCACCCAAACTACCTGTTGCAGCATAACTGGGTAAGGCACGCGCAATGCCGGTCAATATCCTCAATCTGGCCGGACTGGACGTCGTCGACTTCAAAGAAACCGACTCCGAATATCACGTTCGCGCAACACCCAAGGCAATCTCACGCCTTTGCCCACATTGCGGCCGATCCCACGACACGGTAGTTCATGCCAAGCGCACACTGGTCATCCGGGACATACCGAGCCACGGAAAGGCCGTCGTTATTCATCTCGACGTTTCCCGCTTGAAGTGCAAACCGTGCAAGCAGACCTTCACAGCATCCGTGCCGGAGGTCGATACTGGGCGGGAGATGACCGAACGCTTGGCCAAATGGATTGGTCGCCAGTCCATCGAATATACCTACGCGGAGATTGCCAAGCAGGTCAAGGTCGACGAGAAGACCGTCCGCAACATCTTCGACGAGTATGTGGCGGTGCTGGCCAAGGGCTATCAGCGCGAAACGCCGATCTGGCTAGGTATCGATGAAATCAAGCTCAAACGCTTCCGGGCCATCTTCACGAATCTGCATGGCCGATCCCTCATCGATATGCTGCCGAATCGGTACGTTTCGACCGTCACGGCATTCCTGGCGTCTCTGCCGGACAACAAACGCATTACGCATGTCGCCATCGATATGTGGGCTGGCTACCGTCGCGCCGTCCAGGAAGCTCTGCCGAACGCCAAGATCGTGGTCGACAAATTCCATGTCCTGATGAAAGCCAACATGGCCTTTGAGGCAGTGCGCCGGAAAATAGCTAGAGAGAGCAGCAACGGTGCCGGCCTTGGCCTCAAACGAGCCCACAAGCTATTCGACATGCGGGCCAAGGACTTGACCGACGAACAATATCTGACCGTCTCGGGCTGGCTCAACACATTCCCTCTCTTGGCCGCAGCTTATGATCTCAAGGAACGGCTGTACGCGATCTACGACGTGACAACGCCAGAGGAAGCTTGGGGCGAGTATCTGCATTGGGAAAGCACGATCCCCAACGAACTTGTCAAGCCGTACCGGGTAGTGAAGACCGCTTTCCGCAATTGGCGACCTTACATCCTGAACTATTTCGACGACCAGCGGGTGACGAACGCCTTTACGGAGAGTTTCAACGCCAAGGTCCGTGCCGTATACCGTAATGGGCGTGGATACACCTTCGAGC
>VEPB01000404.1 GCA_012026715.1 Methylococcaceae bacterium
CCAGCTGGTCATGCCGGTCGATGGCGGCCGCCGATTCAGCCACGTGAGCGACAGCCTCCAGCGCCTGACCGGCATCAGCGCCGCCGAAGCCATGGAAAACGCAGCGACGCTCTATTCCGCCATCCATCCGGAAGACGCGCCACGGGTGGCGAAGAAGGAGGCCGAGGCGTTGCGCCGCCTGGAAGTCTTCCGGGCCGAGGTGCGGTTTTTTCATCGCGATGGCGGGCTGCGCTGGTTCACCCTCAGCTCCGCCCCGCGGCGCCTCAACGACGGGAGCACCGTGTGGGACGGCGTCATGGTCGATATGACCGCCCGCAAGTCCGTGGAAGACGCGCTGCGCGATGCCCAGGCGGTCGCCCATCTGGGCAGCTGGCGCCTGGACATACCCGCCAATCGGCTGACCTGGTCGGAGGAAACCTACCGCATTTTCGGCATTCCGGTCGGCACCCCGGTTTCCGTCGAAACGGTCTTCCAACATATTCATTCCGACGACCGCTCCGCCCTGGCGGAAGGCTGGAACCGGGCGATGGCTGGAGGCGAGCTGTTTGAAATGGAGCACCGCCTGGTCAAGGGGGAAGAAATCCGATGGGTGCGACTCAAAGCCAAGTTCCTGCTCGACCGGAACGACCGCCCGCAAGACTGTCTCGGCACCACCCTGGACATCACCGACCTGAAGCAGGCGGAAGCGCGTCTGGTGCAGGCCAGGCAGGCGGCCGAAGCGGCCAATGAGGCCAAGAGCCGGTTCCTGGCCAACATGAGCCATGAGATCCGGACACCGATGAATGCGGTCATCGGGATGAGCCACCTGGCGCTGCAGGCTAGCCGCGAACCGCGCCAGCGGGACTATCTGGAGAAGATCGAAACTTCCGCCAAATCGCTGTTGAACATCCTCAACGACATTCTCGACTTCTCGAAGATCGAGGCTGGACACCTGCACCTCGAACAGATCCCCTTCAGCCTCCATGCCCTCCTTCGCCAGGTCGCCGAGCCGCTGCGCCTCGAAGCGGAAAGAAAAGGGCTGGAGATGCTGAGCGACGTGGCCGCGGACCTGCCCGACCGGGTGCTCGGCGACCCCCTGCGGCTGCGTCAGGTCTTGCTGAACCTCACCAACAATGCCTTGAAATTCACCGAGCACGGCCAGGTGCGCCTGCGGGTTGCGCGCCACGAAACCACTGAAGATGGCCGGGTGGGACTTCGTTTTGAAGTCCACGACACCGGCATCGGCATCTCCCACAGCCAGCAAGTCAATCTGTTCCGCCCCTTCACCCAGGCCGACGATTCCATCACCCGCACCCACGGCGGCACCGGGCTGGGCCTCGCCATCAGCCGGCAGCTGGCGGAGCTCATGGGCGGCCGGCTGGAGTGCCGCAGCGAGCCGGGGCGAGGCAGTGTCTTCAGCCTGATCCTTGCCCTGGAAGCGACCGACCAGCCGCCGGATGAGCATCTGCCGACCACAACCCCCGAACACTGGCAACGCCATTTCGCCGGCAGCCGGGTGCTGGTGGTGGAGGACGACGCCATCAATCGCCAGGTGGCGCAGGAGGTGCTGACGCGGCTCGGCCTGGGCGTCGACGTGGCGAACAACGGCAGGGACGCGCTCAGCCTCATCGACCAACACGGTTACGATGCCATCCTGATGGACCTGCACATGCCGGTCATGGACGGCTACGAGACCACCCGCCGGTTGCGCGAACGCTATCCGCCGGCCCGGCTTCCCATCGTCGCAATGACGGCCGACGCCTACAGCGGAGATCGCGACCGCTGCCTGGCGGCAGGCATGAACGCCCACCTGAGCAAACCCCTGGATGCTGAGACGCTAGCCAATGAATTGGCGCGCTGGCTCCATCCCAAGGCGGAAGCCGCACCGCTACCCGTCTCAGAAGCCGAAACTCTGGTGCCGGATGAGTGGCTGCAGCGGCTGACGGGGATCGGCATCGACCTGCCGGCCACCCTGTCGCGGCTTGGTATTCCAGCAACCGTTTACCTGACCTATCTGAAGGATTTCGTCGACGGCCTGCCAGCCGTCCGCGAGCAAATGGCACAGCACTGGCAAGCCTCCGACCGCAGTGGGCTGCGGCAGCAGCTCCACCGTCTCAAGGGCCAGGCCGCCAACCTGGGATTGACGACGCTGCGAGCGACCGCCATCCAGCTGGAACGGCAGCTGACCAACGCCGAGGCGGTCCCGGATCGGACTTGCGAGCTGCTGTCGAAACAGATCGACCAGCTCATCCCCATGCTTCAGTTACCGCCGGAATGCCCCAGCCTTTTATCGGCCGCCGTCACCCTGGCCGATCTTCCACGCATTCGGGAGCTGCTGACCGTCTTGAAGCGCGAACTCCACAACAACGAACTGGCGGCGACCGACACGGTGGCATCCTTGCGGGCCTCCTTGCCAGCGATTCCGGAGCAGCCGCTGCTGCTTCAATTGCAGAGTGCCGTCGCCGAATTGCGTTACCGGGACGCCGAGACGATCGCCGCGGCGCTGGAAAGCCAATGGAAGGCCGTAACCGAGGCGGCGCCATGAATCATCGTCCCCCCACCATCCTGATCGTCGACGATGTGCCCGACAACATTCGCCTACTGGCGGAAGCGCTGAAACAGGAAAACTTCCTCATCCGCTTCGCCCTGTCCGGCATGGAAGCCCTGGAACTGGCCCATGACGGACAGCCGGACCTGATCCTGCTGGACGTGATGATGCCTAGGATGGACGGTTACGAAGTCTGCACCCGCCTCAAGGCGGATCCCGTCACCGAGGACATTCCGGTGGTGTTCATCACCGCATCCTCGGACGAACAGAGCGAACTGCGCGGCCTGCAACTGGGCGCCGCAGACTATGTCACGAAACCCATCAGCCTGCCCATCGTCAAGGCGCGGGTCCGCAACCTGATCAACGCCCGCCGTTCACGAGAGCAGTTGCGGCTTGCCGCAGCGGTGTTCGACAGTGCCCTGGAAGGCATTGCGATCACCGACGCCGAAGGCATCATCCAGGAGGTCAACGACGCCTTCTGCCGGATCACCGGCTACTCGCGCGAAGAAGCGGTGGGCCAGACCCCCCGCATCCTCAAATCCGGACACCACGATCCGGACTTCTATCAAGTGTTCTGGCGATCGCTGATCAGCCACGGCAACTGGCAAGGGGAAATCTGGAATCGAACCAAGACCGGCGAAATCTGGCCGCAGCTGCTCAACATCACCCTGCTGCGCGACAGTCAAGGCAAACCCCGCGAATACGTGGCGATTTGGACGGACATTCGGATTCTCAAGGCGCATCAGCAATCGCTGGAAAGGATGGCCTACCACGATGCCTTGACCGGGCTTCCCAACCGCAACCTGCTGACCGACCGGCTGCGGCAGGATATCGCCCGCACCCTGCGCCGAGAAAACCTGCTGGCGGTATGCTTCCTCGACCTCGACCGATTCAAGCCGATCAACGACCGCTACGGCCATGAGGTCGGCGATCGGGTGCTGAGGGAAGTGGCGGAGCGCCTGGGCCACCTGCTGCGCAGCGGCGACACGGTGGCAAGGGTGGGCGGCGATGAGTTCATCCTGCTGCTCACCGACCTGTCGTGTCGGGAAGAAGCGGAGCACATCGCGGAACGGGCGCTCGGCGAGCTCGGCCACCCCTTGCTGATCGATGGCAACGACCTGACCGTCGGCGCCAGCATCGGCATTGCCTACTGTCCCGACCAAGGCCGCGACGGCGAGCACCTGATCGACCTGGCCGACCAAGCCATGTACCGCGCCAAGCAGTCCGGCGGCAATCGTTTCCTCAACCACCCCGGCATGACCCTCAACGATGCGGCGGGAGCCGACGGCTGACGCCAGCCGGATCTACACCGCGATTCGGGATCTCACTCGCCACCGCAGACCGATTCGCTGGCGGCTTCGAGAGTCAGCCCATCCAGCGCCACCGCGGATTCCACCACCTCGCAGCCGGCCTTGACCGCCGGGCCGATCAGCCTCGCCCTGATTTCGTAGCCGGCGTAATCAGCCGAAGCCTCGCCCTTGCGCCAGGCGGTCATGATCGCCGCGTGCCGCACCGCCTTGAAATCCGCTGCCGACGGCAACTTGCGGGACTCCTGCTGGGAGCGGATGGCGGTACCGGCAGGACAGGCGATCCAGGTCTCGGAATGATCCAGGTTTTGGTAGGTGACCAGTACGTTCAGGCAACTCCCGCTCTCCGCGTAATCGGCCATCACCGGCTCGCCATAGAGCAGGCCCCGCACCGGCGCCCGTGGCCGTTGCCGCGCGATACCGGCCAGAAACTGCTGGGCCCGGCTCCGGGGCGAATCCATGGCAGCCTGGGCGGGCCGTTCCACCCGGTTGACCAGGGGAGCGCATCCCGCCAGCAGCAGCCCCAGCGTGGCACCGAAGAAAGGGTTCCGGTATCGACCGCCGGCCCCGGTTCTCATACCTCATCCTCCTGCCTGCGGTCGGCGTGGCCAAGGCTACGTTCGGGGGCGATGCGGTCGCGCACCCGCTGTTTGAGTTCGGTCACGTCGGGGAAGCGCCCCTCCAGCTTGCGCGACCACACCAGATCGCCGTTGGCCCGTATCTCGAAGATGCCGCCGCTGCCGGGCTGCAAGGCCAGTTCGGCAATTTCCTGGTCGAAGGTGGTGAGCAGTTCCTGGGCCATCCAGGCGGCGCGCAGCAGCCAGCGGCACTGGCTGCAATAGCGGATTTCGATGCGGTTGTTCACGGAGCTCCTCGCGATCCCGACTTACAGGCCACCACGTTTGCAGACCTGAGGGATTTGTGCAAGCATCGGCGCCCATTCCGGCAGGGCCTGCAGCCGACCCGGGGAACCGACGGCCGCTCGGCAGCCCCCCCCCTTTCACCGCCCTCAGGCCCGCGCCGCTGGGCCAACCCGACCATGGAGAACCACCGATGAACGCTGTCGCCTCCCTGCCCTTGCACGATCCGGCCAAGGCCTTCCTCACCAAGCCCAAGCGCCTGTTCATCGACGGCGGTTGGGTGGAAGCGATCTCCGGCAAGACCTTCGCGGTCACCGACCCCGCCACGGAACAGACCATCGCCCACGTGCCGGAAGGCGACGCGGCCGATATCGATCGGGCGGTGGCGGCGGCTCGACGCGCCTTCGAATCCGGCGACTGGCCCGCCATGACCCCGTCCGACCGCGGCAGGCTGTTGTGGCGGATCGGCGACCTGATCCTGAAATACGCCGACGAACTGGCGGAAATCGAATCTCTCGACAACGGCAAGCCGGTGGCAGTGGCTCGCGCCGGCGACGTGGCCCTGTCGGCGGACATGTTCCACTACATGGCCGGCTGGTGCACCAAGTTGCATGGGCTCCAGATCCCGCTGTCGGTGATCTACGATCCGGGCGCCCAATATCACGCCTACACCCGTCCCGAACCGGTGGGCGTGGTGGGCCAGATCATTCCGTGGAACTTCCCGCTGCTGATGGCGGCCTGGAAGCTCGCTCCGGCCCTGGCCACCGGCTGCACCGTGGTGCTCAAGGTCGCCGAGGAAACGCCCTTGTCCGCCCTGCGGCTGGGCGAAATCCTGGAAGAGGCCGGGCTGCCCAAGGGCGTGGTCAACATCGTCGCCGGCTTCGGACCCACCGCCGGCGCCGCCCTGGCCGGACATCCGGGCGTCGACAAGGTCGCCTTCACCGGCTCCACCGAAGTCGGACGGCTGATCGTCAAGGCCGCCGCCAGCGACCTCAAGAAAGTCTCGCTGGAACTGGGCGGCAAGTCCCCCAACATCGTGCTGGCCGATGCCGACCTGGATATCGCCGTGGCGGGAGCCGCCAATGCCATCTTCTACAACCACGGCCAGTGCTGCTCCGCCGGCTCCCGGCTGTTCGTCGCCCAGTCGATCTTCGACCAGGTGGTGGAAGGGGTGGCCGAGATGGCCAAATCCATCAAGCTGGGGCCGGGGTTGGACCCGTCCTCCGACATGGGGCCGGTGGTCTCGGAGATCCAGCTCGACCGGGTGTGCGGCTATCTGGACGCCGGCGCCCGCGAAGGCGCCAGGGCCTTGGCCGGCGGCAAGCGCCGTGCCGGGGCCGGCTACTTCGTGGAACCCACGGTGCTGGTGGACACCCGCCCGGACATGACGGTGGTCCGGGAAGAAATTTTCGGCCCGGTGGTCGCCGCCATCCCCTTCAAGGACCTGGACGCCGACCTGATCCGCCAGGCCAACGACAGCATCTACGGGCTCGCCGCCGGGGTGTGGACCCGCGACATCAGCAAGGCCCATCGGTTGGCTGCCCGGCTGAAATCCGGCAGCGTCTGGGTCAACTGCTACAACGTGTTCGACTCCGCCCTGCCGTTCGGCGGTTACAAGCAATCCGGCTGGGGCAGGGAGATGGGCGAGGCGGTGCTCCACAACTACCTGCAGACCAAGGCCGTGACGATCCGGTTGTGAGGCGGACCTCCGCGTCACGGCACGGGAACGATGCTGTTCACGAACAACACAGTGGGAAAGGTACGATCCAGGGTCTTGCTGTAAAAATCCTTCATGACCGTGCCATCGCTGTAACGGATCTTGTCGCCCTTTTTCAGTTTGATGGCAGTCCCCGCCAACCACTGGGTCTGCCCCCCCTCGGATACTTCGACATAGGTATAGGTACTGGCATCGATGGTACTCACCACCGTGCCCTCATGGGGCAGATCGGCCGGGGCTGCAACGGGGGCCGCGTGAGGATTGGCGCCCGGCGTCGGCGCGCCGGCCGGAGCCGCGGCGATAGCAAGAGAGGAGAAGGTAACGAGTAGAGCGGCTAGGGTCGCGGAGCGCATGGATGTTCCTGTGAGTGGGTTGATGGGTAAAGCAAACCAGCGACCGGCACCGGCCGCCGGCGCCATGGTAGTGCAAACGGAGCCTGCCCACCTAATCGCTCCTTAGGCTCTGAGATCATTGGGCCAGGCTAGTTCTCGACCCCCTCCGGCGCTTACTTTACAATGCGAAATCCCGTCACAGGCGGTACGTTCATCCCAAATGATCACAGTTAAGGAGCGATCGTCATGCGTTTGCTGGCAACCGGAATCTGCACGCTGTTGGCAGTTTCTTACCTCTCCGTGGCCCCCGCGGCCCCCAAACCGACCAAGAAAATGCCCGACACCAACGCGACCCAAGTCAAGTTCGAAACCACCCTGGGCAACTTCACCGTCAAGCTCGACAAGGAGAAAGCCCCGGTCACCGTAGAAAATTTTCTGACCTACGTGAAAGAAGGCCATTACAACGGCACCATCTTCCACCGCGTCATTCCCGGCTTCATGGCCCAGGGCGGCGGCTATGCCGCAGACTTCAAGCAGAAGCCCACCCACGCGGCGATCAAGATCGAAGCTGACAACGGCCTGAAGAACAACCGCGGCACCATCGCCATGGCCCGCACCAGCGATCCCAATTCCGCCACGTCCCAGTTCTTCATCAACTTCAAGAACAACGATTTCCTCAACTACACGGGTCCGACCCCGCAAGGCTGGGGCTACGCGGTGTTCGGCGAAGTGACCGAAGGCATGGACGTGGTCGATGAAATGGCCAAGATTCCC
Source organism: Methylococcaceae bacterium (assembly GCA_012026715.1). GTDB lineage: Bacteria > Pseudomonadota > Gammaproteobacteria > Methylococcales > Methylococcaceae > VEPB01. The sequence continues at coordinate 7,518 of VEPB01000404.1, forward strand.
ACCGGTCCCGGCGGCCCCATGCCGACCGACGTGCCCAAGACCGCCATCGTCATCAACAAGGCGTCCGTCGTCGGGCAATAAGCACGGAGGGGCGACAGCGCCAGTGCG
>VEPB01000155.1 GCA_012026715.1 Methylococcaceae bacterium
CGCCTGGTTCCAAAAATCGTGGACCTGTTGTTTGTCGGTATCCATCTCAGCCCCCGAGGCTTGCAGAGTTAGTCTTGTCGATATAGGCCCGGCACCAGAGCTCGATGCACAGCAGCGACAGCAGGGTATAGCAGGCATCGATCCGGCCCGCGTCGTTAGCGAAAATCAGCGCCTGCACCGCGGCGGGGTCGAACAGCCCGCGCCTTTTCAGGCTGTCCGGCCCCAGCAGGTCGCCCAGCAGGGGCCGCAGGTCGTACCGCATCCAGCGGCGCAGGGGAGCTCCGAAGCCGGACTTTGGGCGATAGATCACCTCGTGGGGCAGAAAAGGCTCCATGGCCTTTTTCAAGATCCATTTGCCGACCTGGCCCCGTTGCTTCAGGGCGGCGGGAACGTGAGCGGCGAATTCCACCAGATCCAGATCCAGGAATGGGACCCGTACTTCCACTCCGGCCGCCATGGACATCTTGTCGGTGTAGATGAGGTTGTGATCGGCCAGATAAAACCGCTGCTCCAGTGCCAGCATGCGGTCCAGCGATCCGACATCCGTCCCTAGCGGGGCGAGAAACTCTAGCAGCGGCGCGGTGGCTGCAGCACCAGCCAGCTCGGAACGGAATTCCGGAGTGTAGAGCGGCAGCAGATCGGCCTGTCGCGACCAGAGGAAATAATTCGCCAGACGGGCGTCGCCGTCCAGCTCCAAGCCGTCGGACCATTTGGCCAGCCGCCGCGCCCATGCCCGGCGCCGGTCGAGGCCGCCGGCAAGGGTTCGCAATTTGGCCCGCAGCGGGCGCGGCAGCCAGGCCAGATGGCTGTCGTACTGTAGCGCCTGGTGGCGCCGGTACCCGGTGAACAAGTCGTCGCCCCCGGCGCCGGACAGCAGCACCTTCATGCCGTGCTCCCTTGCCAATCGGCTGATGTAGAGCACATTGAGCGGCGCCGGGTCGGCTAGCGGCTCGTCCAGTTGCGCCACCATCGTTTCCAGATCGGCCGCCATCCGTTCCGGCGCGATGCGGACCACCTCCAGGGGCACGCCCAGATGCCCGGCCACCTTGCGGGCATAGGGCAGATCATCGGCGAAACCTTCCTCCTCGTTACCGGCCGCTTCGATGGTGAAGCACCGGATATCCGGATTCAGCTCCCGCGCAAAGGCGACGATGGCGCTGGAATCCAGGCCGCCGGAGAGAAACGCCCCAACCGGCACGTCAGCCACCATTTGCCGCTGAACCGCCTGCCGCAGCTGTTCGACGGTACCCCTGAGCGCGGTGGATTCGTCCAGGTCGGCGGTGACGCCTCGAAACAATGGCAACTGGTACCAGATCCACTTCCGTTGAATCCGACCCTCCCGCACCACCATCGCCTCGCCCGGCAACAGCTTGCGGACCGCCTTGAGCGGCGTGCCATAACCGGGACACCAGAGGAAGCTCAGATAACGGTGCAGCGACGCCGCATCCAGCTCCCGGGCCTCTGGCGCCAGTGCGAGCAGCCCCTTGATCTCGCTTGAAAATGCCACCCCGGCTGCGGTCGCGGCGTAATACAGCGGTTTAACGCCGAGGCCGTCGCGGGCCAGCAGCAGCGAACCGTTGCGGCGGTCCCAGAGGGCGAAGGCGAAAATACCGTTGAGACGGGGCAGCATCTCTTCGCCATCTCGCAGATAGAGGGTGAGCAGCACCTCGGTGTCGGAATGGCCGCGAAACCCATGACCCTGTGCTTCCAGCTCGGCCCGCAGTTCGCGGAAGTTGTAGATCTCGCCATTGAACACCAGCACCACGGCACCATCGGCGGAAGCCATGGGTTGGTGGCCCAGGGGCGACAGATCGAGGATGGACAACCGGACATGCCCCAGTCCGACCCCGAAGGCGTGGTCGATAAACACGCCGTTGTCGTCGGGCCCGCGATGAGCAATGGCGCGAAGGCCAGAGGCAAGCCGCGCCGGGTCGTGGGAGCCGGAAAAGGCCAGAATGCCACACATAACATTATGCCGCTTCAGTAGTTACCAAGCTCAAGAATTTGCTCTTGACAAATGTATAACTTGGATTGTGGATTCGACGCAAATTCGATAGGCACCATCGGGTTTTCGAGGTAGGCCGTGATTCAGGACGCCAATACCAGCAAGGAATACCCACCGAACATCCGTGCAGTAAGGGGGACGCTAAATCTGGAGAAGAGCCAGCGAGGTATGTTGGCTACGGCCCGTTTGAATGAAGGATGTTGCCTGAAAAGGTCGAAGGCCCCATTTGTATATGCGTAATCGATGACTTCGTGACCAGTATCTTTGAGAGTGCGCAGTGCCGAGTCCGCTGTGAAATAGTGCAAGTGGCCGAGTGTATAGCGGCTCTCCCAGAAGCTGTTGCGCATTACCCCGGAAACATGCAGATCAAGGGGGATGTGGTAAAGCTTGTGCTTGGCGCTGGCTCTACAACGCTCCAAGAATCCTAGATAATCTGGGACATGCTCAAATACATCGATGGCCAAAAGTAGGTCGAAAAGGGCCTCATGCTGATCGGCTAACGGATCGCGGCAAGCGAAACTTAAACGATCGTTGGCAACTGGCTCGCATAGGGCGATAGCTTGAGGGGAAATATCGAATCCTTGAAATATTGTCCGTTTTAAATATTCTTTGCGAGAAAGCTCCAGCAAGATTCGTCCGGCACCACAGCCGACTTCAGCCACTATTTCCGGACGTATTTGGTTCTTCTGCAGAATTGCTTCGATTTGATCGGCTTTCCAAGAAGAATCCTCGGCATGCCAAGTTTTTGTCTGGTTGAGATAGGCACCGCTAGTGTATATGTCAGTCATCGAATGGTCCGCGGAGGAAAGCTGGGATTCTCTGGTTTGCATCGGGTTTATCGTGGGGCCTTTGCCCGTCTGGATTCGCATCCGGTGATCGATTTCAGTTTTTTCAGGACGGTGCTGGTTACCATCGCCCAATCGGCGAAGCCGGTATTCAATCGATCAATCCCTATTTCTTTCAGTGTATTACGCAGCGAATCATCTGAGGCAAGGGAGAAGATTGCCTCTTTCATGCGGGCAGGATCCCATGGGTCGAAATATAGGGCTGCATCGCCACATACATGGTGGGCGAAATCCAGGTCGCTGGTCAGGATCGGGCACTCGAAGCGCATGGCTTCCAGGTAGGTGCCGCTGAAGGATTCCAGCAAGGTGGGCAGGAACAGCGCCTGGCAATGGCGGTAGTAGGCCGCCAATTCGGTTTGCTGCAGCGGGCCGACATTGACAATCTGGCGGTCTAGCCCATGTTTGCGGATGGCCTGCAACAGCTTGCCGGCGTTGGGATGATCTTCGGCCGATATGGTCAGGACAACCGCCACGTCCCGCAATTCCTCACGGTAGCGGTCGAACAGCAAAACGATGGATTCCAGGTTCTTGTGGGCGTAGTAGCGGGTCAGGCAGAACAGCCGGGTGCTTGCCGAGATGACTTTGAGCGGCTCCGGTACCGCCACATTTACTTCGCCGGCGATGGTTGCCACCGACACCGCATTGGGCGCCAGCGCGATCTCCCCCTCGTAGCGGTAAGTCTCGCGCAGCCTAGCCGCGGCCACCGGGGTCTGGCAGAACAGCAGGTTGGTGTGGCGCAGGTCGCGGGCCAGTCGGGCGCGGCTGTAGGCGATCAGCAGCCGGACGGGTTGCGTTTCCCGGCCGAAATGGCGGCTCGGATAGTACAGATGAGAATCCTGGCAAAGGATGGCTTGGGGCCATTTGACTCCGCTGAGGCCGCGGTTTCCCAGCGCCAGCACCACATCCGGGGCGAATTCCTTGACCAGCTTGGGTAAGACCCGTTCGTCGAAATACCAGCGGTCGAAATGGCCGCCTTGGCGCCGGAAATAGACCGGTTGGCAGTGGGGCTGGTTTTCGCAGATCGCCTCGTAGCCCAGGCCGGCGGGAACCGAGCAGAAATAGCGGTGGGTCGAGCCCTGCCGGAGCAGTCCGTCGATCAGGTTTTGTCCCACCGAGACTCCGCCGCCGGCGCGCAGGGCATGGGCAATTACGGCGATGCGCAGGCCGGTCATGGGCGTCCCCGCTGTGGCAAGAGCGGATTCCAGTGATCGTCGCGCGGCTGGCTGCGTGGCCTGGGTCGCAGCGGCCGGGGCGGGGCCGGCTCGCCGGCGGGCTCGGCGGGGTCCGTCGTCGGGGCCCTCAGGCCCGCTGCGGCGATGCCCGCCGCCGCCCACCAGATGGCGTTCAACTGGAACACACCGACCGGAATGCGGGGCTCCAGCATGGACATGACCAAGCCCATCAGGATGATGGCCTGAAGGAATCTGCTCTCAGGGGTCGTGCAATCGGGCGTTCCGGCGGGCGCTGGGTTAGGCCGGGTCGCCTGCCAGATTCGGCAGATCACCCAGGTCAGGGCCAGGGGTACCAGGCCGCCGCCCTCTACCGCGCGCCGCAGCCAGAGGTTATGGATTTCGCTGCCTCCGCCGAAGCTAAATTCACCCAGGCCGTGTCCCGACAGCGGGCTGTCCAGAAAGGCCTTCCAGGCGATCAGATCGCTGTCGATCCGGTGGGCGGAGAACTTGTTGAGGTCGTGCACGGATTCGATCTGCCCGTTGCCCAGGTCCTTCAGCCGCATGGCGGTGAACAGAAAATCGCTGGCCAAGAACAATCCTGCCGCGGCGGCCCCGGCGAAGACAGGTAGCCAGCGGCGCAGGCCGCTGCCGGTGATGATCCAGGCAATGCCGACCGCGGAAGCCAGCATGCCGGCGCGGCCTGCAACCACCAGTTGCGACAACACGATGGCGGCGGCCAGGAAGCCGAAGACCAGGCGCAGGATTGGGCTGTGGCGGGATTGCAGGGTGACGCTTAGGGCTACCGGAACGAAAGGAGCGACCCCGCACGACCAGCCGGTGCGCAGCGAGCCGAAGCCGCTGATCCACAGCTCCGGTGCCACGAAATACCTGGGTCCCGACCAGCGTGGTACCCCGAGGAACTTGCTGGTGTCCACCAAGATGCAATGGGCTCCAAGAATGACAGCCGCCAGGTAGAGCATCGGGTAGGGATCGCGCTCCATCTTCACGTAGAAGGCGAAGGTCCACAACATCAGGAAGCCCAGCAGGTAGTCCTTTAAGAGCACCAGGGAAAGGTAGAGTTCCGACTGGGAGATCGCTATGGCCGAAACGCTCAAAAGCAACAGTAACCCCGCGGGACCGATGACGCCTCCAGGAAACTTGAAGCGGCGGTTCATCAGCGCCTGCAGCCACACCAGGCTCACCGCTAGCCCGATCATGGCCAGCTTGAGATTGTCCAGCAGCTTGGGATCGACTCCCGGCCACCAGTAGATTGGCGACAGGCCCAGATAGGTGCCAAGCAAAAGGAAGGTCAGCTTGCTCATTCGGGGAGAGGGGAGGCGGGCGGTTTGCGCCGATCTGGGGGAGTGAACTTGCCGATCGCGGCCAGGAAGCCATCCAGCATGTGATGCAGGGTGTAATGCTCCCGAACCTGTCGCAGCGCTTGCTCCGACTGGCGTTCCCGCAGCGGTGGGTCGCTGAGGATGCGGAGCCATTGCGCGGTCATGTCGGCGACATCGCCGTCGCGGTAGAACAAGCCCGTTTCGCCGTCGATGAAGGCTTCGATCTCCGGATTTTGCCGGGCTAGGTTATTGCTGGTGACCACCGGCAAGCCATAACCGAAGGCATGCAGCAAGCTGAGTCCGATGTTCACGGGGTAAGCGAACAGCGTGGCGCTAAGCATCCAGGGTGCCAGCTGTTCATTGTCGTAGATGGCGCCGGTGAAGATGATCCGGTCTTGTTGGCAGAGCTGGCGGGCGTGGTCGGCCAGCCCGGCTCGCTCGGGGCCGTCGCCGACGATCACCAGCCGGGTTTCCGGACGGGATTGCCTGACCCGCTGCAGGGCCTCGATCAGCAGTTCGACCCGGTTGCTGGGTTCCAGCCGCGAGACGTAGATTACCGTTTCGGCGGGGTCGAGGCCATGCAATTTCCGGAACTCCGCCAATCGCTCGGGATCGGCCATCCAGGCCGAGCGGGCGCGGTCGATGGGGCTCTGGTCGATGGCGTTTTGGGCAACGAATACCCGGCTCTCCCGGAAACCGAGGCTCAGCAGCCGCCGGGCGGTAGTGCGGTTGTACAGCAGTACCCCATCCGCCAGTTTCCCCACCCAGTTACGCAGCGCCTCGGTCAGCGCCTGCGGGATCTGGGAATAGCCGTGTCCCCAAAGCACCACTGGAACACCACGGAGCTTAGCCAGCAGGATCGTAGGTACCAGGCTGAGGTAGTGGATGTCCCAGGACAGGATGAGGAGGTCGAATTTCCCGGTGTCAGCTACCTGAAAGTGAGCCGGCTGGAAATGGAACTCCCGCCCCAGAAGTTTCCAGTGGTAGACCTTGGCCAGAACGTGACGGAATGCGCCGCAGGCCGGGACCGATGGCAGGCTGCCCCGTCCCGAGTCGGAAAAGACGGTCAGATCGACGCCATCCTGTTCTCCCAGCCGCTGAAAGACGGGAAGCCGATAGGCGGGCAACGCCATCTGGCAGATGGCGACGCGCACGGGCGAGGGCGAGACGGGAGATTGGACTAACTGATTCATTGGTTCAGGGTTTGGTGGCCAGTGCCACTACGCCGCCCGTCTCTTCCTGTACGTGGGAAAACTCGCCTCCTGGCGAGGCAGCGACGGTTACGGTCCGGTAGCCGGGGATCTCCACCTCAACGGCAGGACGGTTCTGCTGCGGCGAGAAGGCGTAGACCAGCCATTCGCGGCGGGGCGCCTGACCCGCAACCAAGGCGATGGCATAGACCGGCAATTCGGTGGACCAGATCCAGGGCTGCGCCGGGTCCAGATCGGTGTTCAACAGGTACCAGCGGCTGATTTTCTGATCCCGGATCGGGACATCCGTCTGAAACGGGTGAGGCCTCGACGGGTTCCCGACCAGTTCGCCCTTACGCCAGAAGCGCCGCAGCAGGGAATCGGTGTGGACCCGGTCGACCACCGCCATGACGGAATTGAAATAAGGTTCTTGGTGTATGCGCATTTCGTTCCAGAAGCGGAATTCGCGCACGACTCTCGGACGGGTCAGCCAGGCTCCGAATTGCACCAGTCCCTCGTAACGTTCCGGACCGTAAGGCTTGCCGCCCTCTGCCAGTTGCAAACGCTTGTCGGAGCTGCGCTCTTTGGTGTGGCCGTCCCAGGTGGAGATTTCAAACCAGAAGTCCGGCGACATCCGCTGCGCTTCCTCGAGCATGAACAGCCAGTTCATGGCATGAATCTGGGGGCTGTAGACCGTATGATCGGTCTGTCCTCTATTGAAGTTGTACATGTAATAGGGAACCGATGCCCCCTGCCAGGCCAGTGGCCAGGGGGAAAAGCGGTCGTCGGTGTGCAGGGAGAAGCGCTCCCAATTGCCTTGTAGCCCATAGGACCAGGTTTCGAAGGCGCCATAGCCGATAAAACGGGCCGCCCCGGCCCAGGCGGGGCTCAAGTTTTCGCGCATGCCCTGTAGCAGCTGCCGGTAGCGGGGTATCCAACCGTCGCCGACCACCTTCCGCTTGAAATTACGGTCTTTGGCAAGACCGTATTGCTGAAAATAGCGCCGGTCGGTTTCGACTTCTGTCCAGGACAGTCTGTCATGCTCGTTGTTGGAGACGAACAGCACTAGGGGTGGATTGGGGTACCAGGACTGCAGTGTCCTCATCAGCTTGCCGGTCGTCCAGTGCTGGCCGGCCTGGCGCCAAGGTTGTTCCGGGCCGAACGGCGAAACTTTGGGTAATATCCCGCCAAAGGTGCTGACGACGTTGGGATTCTGCTCGGCGGGCAGCTTCAGGAAGGCAGCGTCACTGGATAGCACCCGTTCCCATTGGGTGCCGACCAGGCTGATGGGAAGCTTCTGTGCGGCAGCTTTCTTCACGGGTGCCTCGTAATAGGCAGTACCCTTGTCCTGGTCAGGTTTTGGCATCTGAAACCATGGCAGCAGATAGTGTCCTTGCCGGATCATGTCCATTTGATAGTCGGGACTGAAACCGTTGGGCAAGGTGCCGGTGTTCCAGTGGCCGGCCAGGGGCAATGGCCGGCCAATCGGTCCATGCGCAGGAAGGGTCGCTTCACGGCGGATTTCGTCGGCAACCGGCAGCAACGGGTCGCCCGGATCTGCACTGCCGGCGAAAACCTCGGCCCAGCCGACTAGGCTGGCGAGGGCAATCGCCAGGATGCCGGGGCAGCGGCGCATCGAGGCGACCATCAAGATTTCCTCGAGGCGGTGGCCAGCACTTGGACCGGCTCCGGCGGCTGGCTGCGTACGCTCAAGACGAGTGAAAGCAGCATCGCCAGCGGCTCAGCCGAAATGGAGATGACCGATGCATAGGCAAGTCCACGGATGCCGTAGCGGGGGCTGAGCAGCGTTGCCAGTCCGGTCATCAACGCCCAACCCAGGAACAGCGCCAAGGTGGGCGCCAGATAGTTGGAAAGCGAATAAAGCGAATAGCGGACGATGCGGCTAAAACACATGAACGGCAGGACGAACACCAGTGCTGCCAGGATCTGGGATGTCAGCAGGGCATCGTCGGCGGTGAATTTGCCGCGCATGAAGACCGTGCGGACGATCCAGTCCGAAAACAGGGACAGGCAGATCGCGATGAGCACGCCATAACCCAATAGCATACCTCCGTGGCGGTAGAGGAGCTTCAGTCCCTGCCTTGGCGCGTTGGCGAAGGTCTGGGCCAGTTGTGGATAGGCGACGTTGGATACCGGCATGACCACTAGTGCCACCGGAATGTTCACCAGTGCCCAAGCGTAGAAGAAAGCCGATATGGTGCCCGTGCCGAAGTCCGAGGCAAAGCTGCGCTCGGTCAGCGTATAGCCTTGGTAGGACAGTTCGCCGAACAGAACGATGAGTGCCGGTCTCCACAATACAATGGAATGTTCACGGCGCCAGTTTTTCCAAGCAGTCCAGAACGAGCGCCCCGAGTGTCTCACCATTACGGCGATTACTAGTAGCAGAACCAGACTGTTGCCGACAAGGAAGCCGAATAACAACGCCTGGATGCCGAGATCCTGAGAAAACAGCAACACCGCCGCGATGCTGCAAAGGGAGATGATCGAGCCGCCCAGCATGCCCGGCGCGAAGACCCGCAATACGTTCAGCGCCGCCCGGTACAATCCGGACAGATTGGCGAAGACGATGGCCAGAAAAAGATAGCCCAGCATTGCCGCCCCGAGATCCTGTTGTTGCTGGGTGAAGTTGGGGAAGATCCGCTGGAGCATATGGCCGCCTCCACCGAACAGAATCCCGGCGACCAGGCCATTCATCAGCAGCAGGACCATGACCGCCTTGGCCAGCTGCACGTTCACGGCCTCTGGCGTTGAAAAGCTGGCGCTTTTTGAGATGAAGACCATCTCCAACACGTTACCGATCTGCACGCCAAAAAAGGTGTAGAAGCCGAGTACGGCGACGTAGACATCCAGTTCCTGGCTCAGGCCGAAGTGGGAGCTTACCGTCAGTTCCCGAGCGAAGCCGAACAGCAGCGCAAAGCCTGATAGCAGCGGATATCTGGCGAATTTCAACGTCTTCTTGATCATCTCGGATCTATGGCGGGTAGTGGCGCGTTCAATGTCATATCAGCCGATTGCCTTGGGCAATCCCATCAGGTGCGGCGTGAAAGATGCATCGGCGGAAATGATTGCCGGATGCGGAACATGTCGGTGCCTGAAACTCGCGCGATCTTGCCTGGACGGGGGAATTCACGATCGGTCTCGGATAATCGCTGAACGGGTGTCCGCTCTTTCTCGGGACTACAGCCGTTCGTCCACGCAATCGGCCGGAAACAGGAACTTCGCGTCGAATACCACGCAGTCGGGTTTGCCGAGGGCACGGATGCGCTCGATGCCCATTTCGCGAAATTGCTGGTGCGCAACGGTAATTGCGATGCCGTGGTAAGTGTTTTCCTGCAAATCTGAAAGCAGCTCTATGCCGTATTCTTGCCGAGCCTCTTCACGGTCGGCCCAAGGGTCGTAGACATCCACGTGAGCGTCGTAGTCTTGCAGTCCCTTGATAATGTCGACGACGCGGGTGTTGCGGATGTCCGGGCAGTTTTCCTTGAACGTTAAGCCCAGGATCAATATTCGCGACTGGCTAACGCAAAGGCTCTTCTTATTCATGAGCTTGACCAGACGCTGCACGATATATTCGCCCATTCCGTCATTGATTCGGCGTCCGGCCAGGATCATTTCGGGGTGATGGCCGATTTCCTGGGCCTTGTGGGTTAGATAGTAAGGGTCCACTCCGATGCAGTGCCCGCCGACGAGACCTGGGCGGAACGGCAGGAAGTTCCACTTGGAACCGGCCGCTTCCAGCACGTCCAGCGTGTCCAGTCCCAGTTTGTCGAACAGGATCGCCAGTTCGTTGATCAGCGCGATGTTGACGTCGCGCTGGGTGTTTTCGATCACCTTGGCGGCTTCCGCGACTTTGATGCTGCTGGCTTTGTGTGTGCCGGCTTCGATAATGGTTCGATAGAGCGCGTCGACAAATTCGGCGACTTCGGGTGTCGACCCCGATGTCACCTTCTTGATGTTGACGACGCGGTGGAGCTTGTCGCCGGGGTTGATGCGCTCGGGGCTGTAGCCGGCAAAGAAGTCCTGGTTGTAGCGCAGTCCGGACAGCTTTTCGATGATGGGGATGCAGACCTCCTCGGTCGCGCCGGGATAAACGGTGGATTCGTAAATGGCGACGTCCCCCGGAGAGATGATTCTGCCGATGGTTTCGCTGGCTTTGATCAGGGGTGGCAAGTCCGGCCGCCTGTATACGTCAATGGGGGTCGGTACCGTGACGATGTAGACGTTGCAGTTTCGCAGGCCTTCGGGATCGGTCGTGTAAGTCAGCCGTCTTGTGGCTTCAAGCTCCTCTCTGTTGCATTCAAGGGATCGGTCTTGGCCTGACTTCAGTTCATCGATCCGTTGCTGGTTGATATCAAGCCCAACGGTGTCGAAGTGCTTGCCGAATTCCACGGCAAGGGGCAGCCCGACGTATCCCAGTCCGATGATGCCGATCCGAGTTTCCGCAAGAGATTTCATGTTCCG
>VEPB01000403.1 GCA_012026715.1 Methylococcaceae bacterium
CCCTGCACCGCCATGGTGTTCGTGTGGAGCTATTTGACCGATGGCGATCCCGCCTACACCCTGGTGCAGGTGGCGGTGAACGACCTCATCATGCTGGCGGCCTTCGCCCCCATCGTGAAATACCTGGTCTCCGGCGCTTCCGGGCTGGAGGTGCCCTTCGACGTGCTGCTGTACTCGGTGATCGTGTTCATCGTGATCCCGCTGGCCGCCGGCGTTGCCACCCGCAAACTGCTGCTCGCGGCGAAAGGCACTACCTGGCTCGAACAAAGCTTCCTGCCGCGCCTCCATCCCGTCGCCATCACCGCCCTGCTGCTGACCCTGGTGCTGATCTTCGCCTTTCAGGCCGACAACCTGACCCTGCGGTGGCTGCACGTGGCGCTGATCGCCGTGCCGATCCTGATCCAGGTGTACTTCAACGCCGGCCTGGTCTACGGTCTGATGCGGCTATTCAAGGTCGAATACGCCGTGGCGGCCCCCGGCGCACTGATCGGCGCCAGCAATTTCTTCGAACTGGCGGTGGCCACCGCCATCACCCTGTTCGGCCCGGAATCGGGAGCCGCCCTGGCGACGGTGGTGGGCGTGCTGGTGGAGGTGCCGGTGATGCTGTCGGTGTGCTCGGTGTGCAACCGTACCCGCGGCTGGTTCGCCGCGCCCGCATAATCCGGAAGTCGGCAGCGGACCGTGATGGTAAACCAGCGACTGATCCGCTTCAGCCGGATCATCAGCCTTAGCCATCCGATCACGCCTGCCATGCCCCGCTGGCCCGGCGATCCGGAAGTGGAGTTCGCCACCGTCGCCACCCGAGAGCGTGAGGGCTATTTCCTGCGCCGCTTCAGGCTGGGCGAACACAGCGGCACCCACGTCAACGCCCCGCTGAGCTTTTGCCCGGACGGCGCGGCGATGGATGAGATGCCGCCGGAAACCTGGGTGGTGCCGGCGATTGTCATCGACATCAGCCGGCAATGCGCGGCCGACCCCGACTACTGCTTGAGCCGCAGCGATGTGGAACACTGGGAAGCCCGCAATGGGCCGGTATCGGGTGGAAGTTGCGTGCTATTGCAGAGCGGCTGGAGCAGCCGCTGGCACGATGGGAAGGCCTATCTCAACCTCGACGACGAAGGGCTGCCCCACTACCCTGGCTTTTCCGTCGAAGCAGCCTTTTATCTGCTGGAAGCCCGCAAAGCGGCGGGATTGGGCACCGACACGCCCGGCGTCGATGCCGGCGTGGACAACCGCTTTTCCATCAACCGCCTGGTATTGGAACGGCAGCGCATCGTGCTGGAAAATCTCAACGGACTGGACCGATTGCCGGCAGTCGGTACCACCCTGATCATCGGTGTCCTGGCGCTGGAAGGCGGCAGCGGCTCACCGGCGGCGGTGACGGCGGTGATGCCTTAACGGGGAACTCGGTCGGGTACGCTCCGCGTACCCTTCATGACGGTTTCAAGCCCGGTAGGGTACGCTCCGCGTACCGTTCATGATGGTTTCAAGCGTGGTTTGAGGTACGCGCAGCGTACCTCAAACCATTACATCCGCCACGGTTCCTGATTTCTGAGCTGCAATGGGCCGCAACGTAAGTTGCTGGACTCCCCGGCATGATCGGCTACAGTTGATGCGGGGCCCGTCCCCGCGACCATCCCTGGCCGGTGCACCGAACCCGCCCGCCAATGGCTTCGGCACTCGAACGGAATTGGCGTTTTTCTTCAACAATGGAGGTTTCCCCATGACCCGCGACCTGATTCAAGGCGTACTTTCCCCCGAACAGCAGCAAGCCGCACTGCAGACCCTTGCCCAGTTGCAAAGCCAGTTGCCCTTTCTGACCGACCTGTCCATCGACGAACGCAAGACCCTGCCCAAGATGGGCGACAAGAGCCGCACCTTCGTCGACCAGGGCCTGGCCCTGGCCAACCAGAATCCCGGCATCCTGCCCCGCGATTTCGACCTGGAGGAATACCGACGCGATGTCACCCTGGTGCGCCAGTTGGAGCCCCTGGTTTTGGCGATGCGGGAATTGATGAGCCGGCTGGAAGACACCTATCTCGCCGCCGGCAGCGATGCCTACAGCCAGACGCTCTTGGTGTATCAGGTCGCCAAGCTGGCGGGGAAGCACGGCGCGCTGGATCAACATCTGGATAGCCTGGGCCGCCGCTTCGCCCGCAAGGCACCGGGCGCCGCCGGCAACGCCACCCCCGCCAACGGCAACACCCCGGCCTCATGACCCCAAGGGCGGCCATTGAAGCCGCAGCGATGCCGTTCCAAACCCGGAGGTTCTCCCTCGGAGGGCCTCCATTCTCGCTCCGAACCCCATCGATGCCCCTTTTAGGGGCATCGATCTCCCTCAAAGCGAGAACAATCTCCCTCTGAGCTCGGTTGTTCTCCTTCCGAGCCCGGCCAATCTCCCTTTGAGGGGGAACAATCTCCCTCGGAACGCCGTCGATCTCGCAAAAAGGGAGAATGATCGCCTACCGGGAGACATCGTTCCCCCTTTCGGGGACATCGATCATGTTTGGAACGGGAACGATCGCCTTCAGAACCCGGACGACGCCCCTCGATGGGGCATCGGAGGCCTTCCGAAGCGGATCAGGGAACGATCAGTTCCGACTCGGCCA
>VEPB01000256.1 GCA_012026715.1 Methylococcaceae bacterium
CCTCAGCGGCGAGCAGGCCCGCTGGTTCTTCCCGCGCGCGCAACGGGTCGATGCCCAGGCATTGCATGACCGCTTCGCTCACCTGCCGTGCTGGGTCCGCGGTGTGGCTGAGGGTGCCGGCGGCGCCTGGCATTGGGAAATCAGGGCTGGCGGAACGGCGCGGTTGATCGCGCCCGATGGGGCGGTCACCCTGCTCGGGTGCAGTGACTGTGAAGCCGTTTTGCGCGGCGACGAGCGACCTCCGCCGGACTAAACACCCGCAAGACTGGCCTGCGTGGGTTGGGGGTTCTCTACGTCGTTAAGAGTCTACACTGCCCTCATGAAATCCCTGTTCGCCTACGGCAGCCTGCAGCTTCCCGAAGTTCTCTTGGCGGTGATCGGCCAAACCCTGGCGGGCGTGCCGGCCCAGTTGGAGGGATACCGCTGCTGTGCCCTGCGGGGACGCAGCTTCCCCGGAGTCCGGCCGGACGCCGATGCCGTATGTTCCGGCATTCTCTACCGGCGGATGCCGGATGCCAGCTGGCCACTGCTGGATGCCTTCGAGGACGACTTCTACCGCCGGCTCAGCCTGCCGGTGCAGGTGGCGGGAGGGAGGCGGGAGAGCGCCGAGGTGTACGTGGTGGGAGAGGAGAACTGGGGGTTGCTGCTGGATGAGCCCTGGGATTTGCAGCGGTTCAAGGAGCGATCCCTGCAGAATTTTCTGCGGGATCACTCCTGAAGCCGTCCTATTTCTTGGGGACGAAGATGGGATTGTAACGGGTCTCGACGGTGAAGTTTTCCCAAGGGTAGCCCGGATCCGCAAAGGGTTGGGTGGGGAAGGGAAATGTCAGGAGATCCGCCGCGCCGGTAAGAATGCGGCCCGCCGTATGGACGATGCCCTTGACGACCCCGCCGGTGAGCCCGACCGCCAAATTGGTCTGGTTGGTGGTGTTCACCACGTTTTTGGGCAATTCAATAATTCCCAGGGCCATGTTGGCAAATCCCGAGGCGGCCTTGTTGCCAATCGCGGAACCGTAACTCTCTTCGGCCCAGACCGAACCGCAACTGCCCGCCAAGGCGGCCAGCACCACTAACGACCTCACGCAATTTCCCATGGCGAACCTCGCTTGTTCGTAACCGGTTAAAAACCTCCAGCAAGAGTATGCAATGGCCGGGTTTTTTTCAAATTGGGTGGATTTTCCCCACCTGGGTCGGTCAATTGCCGACGTTGACGAACCAGGACTTGAAGTTGTCGCAGCCGTCGACGCTGTCGGCGCTGACTCTGAGCCAGACCCGGCCTTTGCCGGTTGCTTCGGGCAGTCGGCCGTGGATGGCATAGGCGCCGCTGCGGTCCTTTTCGATCGTTGTGGTGATCGGCTCGTTGTTGATGAAGGCCTTGATGGTGGAAGGGTCGGTATTGTCGGAAGCGGTCAGGCTGAAGTCCTGAAAGCGGGCGATCTTGACGTCGGCGCCAGGCGTTTCGTCGAAGAAATGAGGGGGTTCGCAATGGAGCAGGATGCCGCCATGGTGGCCGATGGGCACGGCACCTGCCGGGGTCGCTATGCACAAGACGAGGAAGCCTGCGGGGATGAGCGGATTCTTGAAAATCATGGGTCGGAAACTCCACTGAATGGTCGCTAGGGCGGGAATCGACAGCATGGTAAATCAGCCCGAAACTGCCGCCAACCGGATCAGGCATTTCGGTCTCAGGCCGCTTCAACCGCGGCCGCCGCCGGAGTCCGGTTGACACCCTCGGGCGCAGCGGCGCATGCTGCCGGCGCAGGAGTATGGCGCCCCTTTCACCTCTCTCCACCGCAGGACGCAGCCCATGGCCGACACCGAAGCCGTCACCCCGCAAGGGCAATCCGCGTATGTCTCCCGCTCGCGGTGGTTGCCCGCCCGGCCGGAAACCCTGGTGGTGTGTTGCTCGGATGGCCGCTGGCATGGACCGATCCACGAATTTGTCGAACATGCGGTGTCGGAGCGCGCGGATCTGTTCGCCGTTCCCGGCGGTCCAGCGGTGTTTGATCCCTGGAACAGTTCCTTCGACGACGCCCGGGTGTTCGACGCCGCCATGCGGCTTTTCGCCGAGCATCACGATCTCCAGAGCGTCTGGCTGATTCAGCACGAAGGCTGTTCCTACTACCGTCTCAAGCACCCCGAGCTTGATGCCGAGGCCATCGCAGAGCGCCAGATCGCCGATCTGCGGCGGGCCGCCGAGTTGTCCCGTAACCGTTATCCCAAGCTGGCGGTGCGGGCTTTCATGGCGACGGTGACGGAGGGTCACGCCCGGTTCACCGAGGTGGATACCACCATCCCGGCCAAGTCCGGCTTTTCCATCTCCCTGTCGGCGCTTCCCTGAAGGCTTACCGGTGCAGGCCGGCTTGAGTTTCCGCCGGGCGGGGAGCAGGGCGGCGACATCGCGGCTATGCTTGGCCGACGGAATTGGCCATGCGCGGCGGTTCTCCAGCACGAAGCCATTGCTGCAGGCCGCCCGCGGCCGGCAGTTTCCGAGCATTGGATTCATCATCGCGGCCCGTATGGGCTAAGGAGTCACACTATGACCGACACCATCGCCACCCGCGTCTCCCGCATCATTGCAGGCGGCGCCCATGCGCTGATCGACCGCGCCGAGAACCTCGCCCCCGAGGCAGTCATGGGGCAAGCCATCCGGGAGATCGAACAGGTTATCGCCGAGGTTCGGGCCGACCTGGGCAAGGCCGAGGCCGCCAAGCACCTGGTCTTGTCCCAGATGAGCAAGCTCAACGGCGAGCACGAGCAGCTGTCCGGCCAGATCGAGACCGCGGTGGAACAGGGCCGGGACGACCTGGCCAGTTCCGCCATCGGCCGTCAGGCGGACATCGAAGACCTGTTGCCGGTGCTGCAGAAATCGCTGGACGAACAATCCGGAAAGGCCAGGGAGCTGGAAAGCTACATCGTGGCTCTGCTGGCCAAGAAGCGGGAGCTGGACCAGTTGCTCGCCGACTGCCGGGCCAGCGTCGGTCCGGGTTCGGCGCTGGAGCCGGGCGGGCAGGGCGGTCCGGACCGGCAGAGCCGGGTGGAGGATGCGGAAGCCACATTCGGCCGCATGCTCGCCGAACGTACCGGGGCCGCCGGCCTCACCGCCGGGATGACCCGCGACGCCCTGAGGCTCAAGGAACTGGCCGAAATGCAGCGCAACAACCGGATCGCCGAGCGGCTGGCGGCGATCAAGGCCGGGCGCGAAGAGAAACAGCCTTGAGGGCGGCCTGATGGAAGCCTTCCTGGCCCCTCAGTCCTGGCCTTTCACCGTTGCCTTGATGCTGCTGGTCGCCATTGGCGTCATCGAGGGCCTCGCCCTCCTGGTGGGGGTCAGTCTCTCGGGCTGGCTCGACCATTTCGCTCCGGGCGTCGAGGCCGGTCCGGATTCCTGGCTGGGCTGGCTGCATCTGGGCAAGGTGCCGATGCTGGTGCTGCTGGTCGTGCTGCTGAGCGCCTTTGCCCTGATCGGCTACACCCTCAATGGTTTGAGCCATGGCCTGGTGGGAGGCTATCCGCCCCCTGCGCTGTCGTCCGCCTTGGCATTCTTCGGAGCCCTGCCGGTGGTTCGGGGCGTCGGCGGGATCATCGCCCGCCTGGTGCCGCGCGACGAGACCTTCGCCGTTCCCCTGGCGAGTCTGGTCGGCCGGGTCGCGGTGGTAGTCAACGGCACCGCCCGCATCCACTACCCGGCGCAGGCGCGGGTGGCCAACGAGCACGGACGCACCCTTTACGTCCATGTGGAGCCGGACGCCGAAGGCATTCAATTCTGCGCCGGCGATTCGGTGCTGCTGGTGAAACAGCTCTCGGGCTCGCGCTTTGCCGCCATCGCCAATCCCCGCCCCGACTTACTTTAAAAATTTTTAGGGAGCAGCTACGTGGACCAATTTTCCAGCATGGGCATCATCGCCGGCATCGCGCTGGGCAGCCTGCTGACCATCGGCATCATCTTTTCCAGGCTCTACCGCCGTTCGTCGAAGGAACTGGCCTTCGTGCGCACCGGCCTGGGCGGGCAGAAAGTGGTCATGGATGGGGGCGCCATCGTGCTGCCCATTTTCCACGAGTGCGTCAACATCAACATGAACACCCTCAAACTGGAGGTCTCGCGGGCCGGGGCCGACAGCCTGATCACCCTGGACCGGCTGCGGGTCGACGCAGTAGCGGCGTTTTTCGTGCGGGTCATTCCCAGCGTCGAAGGGATCGCCAACGCCGCCCAGACCCTGGGTCAGCGCACCATGCACCCGGACTCGCTGAAGGAGTTGGTGGAGGACAAGTTCGTGGATGCCCTGCGCGCGGCGGCGGTGTCCATGGGCATGCACCAGTTGCTGGACAAGCGGGCCGATTTCATCCAGGCGGTGCAGAACGCCGTTTCCGAAGACCTGCTGAAGAATGGCCTGGAACTGGAGTCGGTCAGCCTGACCCGGCTCGACCAAACCCCCATCAAGTTCTTCGACGCCCAGAACGCCTTCGACGCCGAGGGTCTCACCAAGCTGACCCAGCAGACCCAGCAGCGCGCCAAGGAGCGCAACGAGATCGAGCAGGACACCTCGGTCGCCATCGCCAAGAAGAACTTCGAGGCCACCCAGCTCAAGCTCACCATCGAGAAGGACCAGACCTTCGCCACCCTGCAGCAACAGCAGGAAGTGGCGACCCGCCGGGCTCAGCAGTCTGCCGAAGTGGCCAGCATCACCGCCCAGCGGGAACGGGAGGCGCAGCAGGCCAAGATCGACGCCGAACGTCTGGTGCAGGAGGCGGAGGTCGAGAAGGGACGCGCCATCCGCCAGCGCCAGATCGAGGCCGACCGGGAAGTTCAGGTGGCCAAGATCGAGCAGGAGAAGCGCACTACCCTGGCCGACCAGGACAAGCTGATTTCCATCGCGGAAAAGTCCAAGGCCCAGTCGGAGGCGGAGAAGCAGGCCAACGAGGCCCGCGCGCTGGCCGCACGGGCCGAGGAGCAGGTCAAGACGGCGCGGGAGGTGGCGATCGCCGAGAGGGAGAAACAGGTGGCCCTGGTGGTGGCCGATCAGGAAGCCCAACAGCAGGCCATCGGGGTGCGCATCGCCGCCGAGGCGGAGAAGGATGCGGCGGAGAACCACGCCCAGGCGCTGAAAATCCGGGCCGACGCGCAGCAGGTGCAATACCAGGTGGAGGCCAACGGCATCGAGATGCGCAATGCCGCGCTCAACACCCTGGATGCCGAACAGATCGCCATGCAGATCAAGATGAAGCTGCTGGAATCCCTGCCGGCCATCATCGCCGCCTCGGTCAAGCCGATGGAGAAGATCGACGGCATCAAGATCGTCCAGGTCGACGGCCTCACCCGTGGCGGATCGTCGGGCTCGGAAAGTTCGGCACCGTCCGGTGGCGGCGGCAATCTGGCCGAGCAGGCGGTGGCCGCGGCGCTGGCCTACCGGGCGCAGCAGCCCATCATCGACGCCTTGCTGGGGGAAATCGGGATGAAGGGCGGCGATCTGAGCTCGCTGGCCGAGGCGGTCAAACAGGAGATCGTGGCCGGCGCCGCCAGCCGCTCCCGCGCGGCTTTCCA
>VEPB01000586.1 GCA_012026715.1 Methylococcaceae bacterium
ACTTTCACCCGCTGATCGACCGAATGCCGGTCGATGTAGCCGATGGCGCCGGGGGTGGCGGTCACGAATCGGATGATGGCTTCTTCCGATCCGAGCACCTGAGGCGGGGCGATGCCTTGGAAGTATTGCTCGTTCCAGTAGGCTTCCATGTCTTCCGGCAACTGGTCGAACAATGCCAGGGAGAAGGCGCGGCGGATGGGATCCTGGACCGGCAGGTTGACGGGAATCCAGCGGTTGCCGGCGGGGTCGATTTCCACCTTGCGCTTGAAGATCAGCTTGATCGCGGCGAGCGGCAGTTGCTCCCTGGGATTGTCGGTCGCGGTAACCACCGCGAGCTGATGCGGTCCGTGCTCGCAGCGCGCCGACAGCGGTGCGGCAAGGAGAATCAGGAGGGCGGCAATCCGGTGCAGCATGGTCAGAACAGCACCGCGAAGGAGGTGTAAAAGCCGTCTGGGGCGGTCTGTTCATTGTGCGTGCCGAGCCGGTACTCGAACTTCACCACCAGTGGAGGCAGCGGCCGGTAGGCGAATCCCAACACGCCAACCTGGCCGGTTCCCAGATTGCCCGGTTGCTGAAACAGTTCGTAGCGGCCCACCGCATACCAATCTCCGGCGATGGGCGCGACGCCTTGGACGAAGCCCTGCCACAGCGACGCCCCGCGATCCTGAGAGGCGCGGTAAACCCATTCCGTAGTGAGTTCATAACGCCGGTGGCGCCAGTTGGCCTCCACGCCGGCCAGATGATGGCGCCGGTGGCGGTCGGTGTTGAGTTCAAAGCTCAGGTAGGAAGCCCCGACCTGCAATTGCTCGGAAAGGGCATAGAGGGTATGAAGGCCGGCGGCGTTGTCGAAGGGGTTTTCCGAGCGGTGGGGATCGAGGGATCGGGTCAGGTCGGCGTAGACCTGGTATTCGAGCCGCCGCTCCATCAGTGGTATGTGGCCCAATAGCATGAGCCCGGTGGCGTGCTTGGAGAACAAGCTTTCGGTGGCCACCGGCCGGGTGGCGGTCCACACCAACGGGTCGGCATGCAGCAGGTTCCAGCGGCCAACCGGGGTGAGGAACTTGCCGAAGCGTAGCGCCAGCGAGTCAGTAACCAGCGCGTCGCCGTACAGCCGCTCCAGTTCGAAGCGGGCGTCGTGCCCGCCGGCCCGGCCCCCCTCGGTGGCGGTGAAGGCATCGCCGGCTTCCAATTCCGAGAAGAACCGCAAGCGGTCGCTGGCTTGCCAGCTCAGAAACAGGCTGAGGTCACTGAGCCCGACCCGCCAGGGACCGGTCCGCGGCGCTTCGGCGTGCAGGCTGGTGTACCCCCCCAGACGCAAACCGGTGGAGCCGAGCGGATAGCCCTGGCCGAGGCGATAGTCGGGCGCGGCATGATCGACCGCCTCGGCCCCGGTGGCCAGGCCCAGGCTGGCCAGTCCGATCAGGATAAACAGCGCGAGTCGCGCGTTCATGGGGATAGGCCGTTGAGTCCGCGTGCGGCCCGCATGAACACGCGTCCCGGAGAAATCCTGCTCAACGGCCGCTGCAAGTTCCCAGCAGGCTGCCCATGCGGATCGGGCTTCCCTCCGCCCATGACGCCTCCCAGTTCACGCCATCGCCGCCGAACAGCACGATGATGGTCGAACCAAGCCGGAAACGGCCCATCTCGGCGCCCCGGTCCAGGAAGATGCTGTCGTTGGAGTAGTCCCACAGGCTCACGCCCTTGCCCGTGGGCGGAGTCACCACGCCATGCCAGACCGTTTCGATGCTGGCGACGATGATGGCGCCCACCAGTACCAGGGCCATGGGGCCGACCTCGGTCTCGAAGATCGCTGCGACCCGCTCGTTGCGGGCGAACAGATTGGGTACGGCGCGGGCCGTACCTGCATTGACGCTGAACAGGCGGCCGGGCACATGGATCATCTGGCGCAAGCGGCCGGCTACCGGCATGTGGAGCCGGTGGTAGTCGCGCGGCGACAGATAGACGGTGGCGAACGAGCCGGAGGCGAACTGCGCTTCCCGTTCTTCGTCCCCCCCCAACAACTCGCCCACGCTGAACTCCCTGCCCTTGGCCTGCAACAGCCTGCCGTCCTGGATGCTCCCAATCTGGCTGATGGCGCCGTCGGCGGGACACAGTACCGTAGCCTCCGGCTCCGCCAGAGGGCGGGCGCCGTCCCGCAGGGCGCGGGTGAAAAAGGCATTGAAGTTGGGGTAAGCAGCGGGGTCGGGCTGCTCCGCTTCCACCATGTCGACCCGGTAATGGTCGATGAATTTGCGGATGAGGAAGTCCTTGACCGCCGGGTGTTCGCACTCGGCGAGCCGGCCCACCAGCCGCGACAGCGGGTGGTGGGGCAAGCAGTGCTGGAACCCGGCGAACAGGCGCTCAGAGAGGGCAGACATGACGCTGTCTCAGTAACCGTCGGCGACCAACAGCCGCTGGGCGGCCTCGGTCGCAACGCCGCGCCGGATCGGCGCGCTCTGCTCGGCCAGCACGGCTTCCAGGGCGCTCAGGCAGTACAGCACGTTCTTCGGCGTCGCGCTCGCGCCCATCAGGCCGATGCGCCAGACCTTGCCGGCCAGCGCGCCGAGGCCGGCGCCGATTTCCAGATTGTAGCGGTTCAGCAAGGTGCTGCGGACCGCCGCATCGTCGACTCCGCCAGGAATGGTGATGGCGTTGAGCGGAGGCAGTCGTGCCGCCTCCGGCACGATGAAGCTGAGGCCCATGGCCTCCAGGCCGGCGCGCAGCGCCAAGTGCATGGAACGGTGACGCTGCCACGACTTCTCCAGGCCTTCTTCCTGCAGCATCACCAGGGCTTCGTGCAGGCCGTAGAGGGCGTTGATGGGCGCCGTGTGGTGGTAGGTGCGCTTGACGCCGCCGCCCCAGTAGGCCATGACCAGGTTGAGGTCGAGGAACCAGCTTTGCACCTTGTTCTTGCGGCTCTTAATGACTTCCACCGCGCGCTCGCTGAAGCTGACCGGCGACAGGCCGGGGGTGCAGGACAGGCACTTCTGCGAGCCCGAGTAGATGGCGTCGATCTGCCATTCGTCCACCTTCAGCGGCGAACCGCCCAGGGACGTGACCGCGTCGACGATGATCAGGGCGCCGGCGTCGTGGGCCATCCTGGCGATGGCTTCCACATCGGAACTGGCGCCGGTGGAGGTTTCCGCATGGACCACCGCCACCAGCTTGATGCCGGGATTGGCCTTGATCGCCGCTTCCACCTTGCCCAGGTCGACCGGCTTGCCCCATTCGTCCTCCACCATGATGGCGGTGGCGCCGCAGCGCTCGACGTTTTCCTTCATGCGCCCGCCGAACACGCCGTTCTGGCAGACGATGGCCTTGTCGCCGGGCTCCAGCAGATTGACGAAGCAGGCCTCCATGCCGGCGGAACCGGGCGCGGACACCGACAGGGTCAGCGGGTTCTTGGTCTGGAAGGCATACTGCAGCAGCGCTTTCATCTGGTCCATCATGGTCACGAATTCGGGGTCGAGGTGGCCGATGGTGGGGCGCGACATGGCTTCCAGGATGCGCGGATGAACGTCGGACGGGCCGGGTCCCATCAGGGTCCGGACGGGCGGATGAAACGAGGTGATGGACATGGTGGTTCTAGGGATTGAGGTGGACTGAAGTGAATTGGTGGTGTTCGTTCAAGTACAAAACGAGGTCGGCCCGTTCGGGCATTTCCTCCAGGGTGTGCCGGGTGATGCGCTCATAGTGCATGACAAAGCGCTTCAATCCCGACGAGTCCATGATCCGGTGCCGGCCCGCGGAAGCAGCTTCCAGCTTCTCCTCCTGCAGGTTGCGCCATTCGTAGACGCAGGCCATGTTGGGCACCTTGAGCATGACCAGCTTGTCGAGCCGGGCGAATAGTTTGGCATAGTCGCCGGCCAGTTGGGCATTGACGTAGCGGCGCCAGATTCCGGTGGCGTCGTCGCGCTGCTCCAACTCGTTGATCGGGGTCTGCAGCGGGAGCTCCGATTGGGGCAGGGCGCCGACGCACCAGCCATCCAGCAGCACGATGTCCACCGGGGTCGCTACCACCGGCCAGTCGGCCTGCGGCTTGCGGTCGTCATGGGCCTTGTCGAAGACGGGGATGCTCACTGCTGTGGTTTCCCGCGCGGTGAGCCGGTCCAGCAGGTCCAGTCCAAGTTTCACGTCGTGGGTGCCAGGCACCCCGCGGGTGGCCAGCAGCGGATGAATGTCTCGCGCCAGCCGCTCGCGCTCGCCGTGAGTATGGTAGAGGTCGTCGATGGAAAGACCGGCGACGCGCAGCTTGAAACATTCCTTCAGCACCGGCTCCAGCAGGCGGCGCAGGGTGGTCTTGCCGGACCCTTGGGCGCCGTTGATGCCCACCACCAGCGTTCGGCCGGCAGTTCGATGATGATCGATCCAGGCCGCCAGCGGAATGATCAAACGGCAAAACGGTTCCAGCAGGGCCAGGTCGAGTCGCTCCCGGCGCAGTACCTCCAGTAGAGTGAGCCGGATGGCGTTGGCCAGTTCCTGGTAGCGGGCGCCGTCCAGATAGGTCGCCTCGCTGGGCCACAGCGAGGCCTGCATGGCGAGTCCATAGCTCATCAGATCACCCGATCCGGCAGG
>VEPB01000080.1 GCA_012026715.1 Methylococcaceae bacterium
CCATGATCTGGATTGACTACGGTATTCTCGGCCTGATCGGAATCTCGGCCGTCGTGGGGGTGCTGCGCGGCCTGATCCGCGAGGTGTTCTCGCTGACCCTGTGGGGCGTGGCGGCGTGGCTGGGGCTGACCTTTGCGCGGGATTTCTCGGGCCGCCTGGAGGGCATGATTCCGGTACCTTCGCTGCGCATGGCGGCGGCGTTCCTGCTGATCTTCATCGGTACCCTGCTGTTGGGCGGGCTGGTGAATTACCTTTTGGGCAAACTGGTGGATTCCACCGGTTTGAGCGGCACCGACCGCATTGCCGGGCTGCTGTTCGGGATGGCACGCGGCGGGCTGATCGTCGCCGTGCTGGTGTTTCTCGGAGGAATGACGCCGTTGCCTCAGGATCCCTGGTGGAAACAGTCCGCCCTGATTCCTCCCTTTCAATCGTTGGCCGTCTGGCTGCGGGACCACATTCCCGCCGACCTGGCCGGCCAGGTGCATTTCCGTTAAGTTTCGAGGTAGCTTCCAGATGTGTGGGATCGCCGGCATCGTCGCCTACGACAGCGTCAATCAAGACCTTTACGAGGCGCTCACCGTGCTCCAGCACCGCGGCCAGGATGCCGCCGGCATCGTCACCTGCGAGGGCGGGCGGATGCACATGCGCAAGGACAGTGGCCTGGTGCGGGACGTCTTCCATACCCGCCACATGCGCAACCTCAGGGGCAACATGGGCATCGCCCACGTCCGTTACCCCACCGCGGGCTGCACCAGTTCCGCCGAGGCCCAGCCGTTCTACGTCAATTCGCCCTATGGCATCACCCTGGCCCACAACGGCAACCTGACCAACGCCGAATCCCTCAAGCAGGACTTGTTCGTGACGGACCAGCGCCACCTCAACACCGACTCCGATTCGGAAGTGTTGCTCAACGTGTTCGCCCACGAACTGCAGGAAATCGGCAAGCTCAAGGTGGACACCGATGATGTGTTCCAGGCGGTGTCCGGCGTTCATGCGCGCTGCCGGGGCGCCTATTCGGTAGTAGCCATGCTCACCGGCTTCGGCATCATCGGCTTCCGCGACCCCTATGGCATCCGGCCGCTGGCTTATGGCAAGCGCGAGACCGACAAGGGAACCGAATACCTGATCGCGTCCGAGAGCGTGGCCATGGACGTGCTGGGTTTCACCCTGGTGCGCGACCTGCAGCCGGGGGAGGCCATCGTCATCGAAGCCAATGGCCGCCTGCACACCCGCCAGTGCGCCGAGCGCCCGATGTACTCTCCCTGCATCTTCGAGTACGTCTATTTCGCCCGGCCTGATTCCATCATCGACGATATTTCGGTCTACAAGGCGCGCATGCGCATGGGCGACAAGCTGGCGGAGAAGATTCTGCGGGAGCGGCCCGACCACGACATCGACGTGGTCATCCCCATCCCCGACACCAGCCGAACCGCCGCGCTGCAACTGGCTAACCGGATCGGCGTGAAATACCGCGAAGGCTTCATCAAGAACCGCTACATCGGCCGCACTTTCATCATGCCGGGCCAGCAGCTCCGCAAGAAATCGGTGCGCCAGAAGCTCAACGCCATCGATCTGGAATTCAAGGGCAAGAACGTGCTGCTGGTGGACGATTCCATCGTGCGCGGCACCACCTCCGAGCAGATCATCGAGATGGCCCGCGATGCCGGAGCCGCCAAGGTTTACTTCGCCTCCGCCGCGCCGCCGGTGCGCTATCCCAACGTCTACGGGATCGACATGCCGGCGGTGGAGGAACTGATCGCCAACGGCCGCAGCGAGGCGGAAATCCAGCAGGAACTGGGTTGCGACTGGCTGATCTACCAGGACCTGGCCGATCTCATCGATGCGGTGCAGAAGGGCAATCCCGCCATCGCCCGGTTCGACACCTCCTGTTTCGACAAGGACTACGTCACCGGCGACGTGGACCAGGATTACCTGGATCATATCGGGCTGCAGCGCTCCGACGAGGCCAAGTCACAGCGCAACGGTGATCCGTCCATCCTGGAGTTGCACAACGTGGTTTGAGCGCGCGGACCGGTTGATGGGTTGCGCTTCGCTCTACCCATCCTACGCTGGACACATCGGTCAATCGTAGGGTCGTAGGGTGGGTTAGCGGCGCATTGCAGACAAACGTTCCGCCGGGGATGGCGGTTTACGCGCCGCGTAACCCACCACGGGAAAGCTGCGCGGTGATCGGATGCATGGGAGACGAAATTGGGACCTTTGTGTGTATTGACGGTGACAATACGCCGCATACAATTGTGCCATGGATATTCACTTCGAGCTCAACGGAGAAAGCTTCGTCTGGGAGGAACGGAA
Source organism: Methylococcaceae bacterium (assembly GCA_012026715.1). Taxonomy (GTDB): domain Bacteria; phylum Pseudomonadota; class Gammaproteobacteria; order Methylococcales; family Methylococcaceae; genus VEPB01. The sequence goes on from VEPB01000080.1 coordinate 2,317, forward strand.
GGCGGAGAGCAATGCCAGGAAGCACGGGATTCGCTTCGAAGAAGCCGCGTGGGCATTCGTGGACCCCTTGCTGGTCGTCGTGGATGCCTCGCGCAACGATGAGGAGCGGGATGCCGTCATCGGGCTTGATGCATCGGGAAGACTGCTGTTTGTGGTCCACATAGAAACCGACGGCGAGGCAATCCGTATCATCTCCGCCCGCCGGGCAATTCCTGCCGAGGAAAACCTTTATGCTCAGTGACCGGATGAAAACCAGGCTGGCGAAAGATCGCCCGATGACTTCCATTACTCTAAGGATTCCCGTGGACGTGGTGGATTCCCTGAAAACCATCGCCCCCTTGCGTGGTTTTTCTGGATATCAGACGCTGCTGAAGTCTTACATCAGCGAGGGATTGCGTCGCGACGAAGCGCAGTATGCGTCCCCTGCCACCGCACGCCTGATCGATGCCCTGAAAAAACGCGGCGTACCGGAAAGCGTGCTGGCCGAAGCCGAGCGTGAGGCGCATGTGGCGTGAAGTGGCATCGCGATCGATGGGCTTCGTAAACTCAGCCCATCCTATGGGCTGCAGCAACGACTTATCTTCGACCTTCGAGTTCATAGAGCGACGTTCGTAGGGTGGCTCAGCGGCGCAGGATTACACCAGCTTTCCGGTGAACATGGCGGTTCGTGCGCCGAGTAACCCACCAAAACGACCTTCATCATTCATACCACAGCAATCCAGGAAGACCACCATGACCGATCCGGACTGGAGCCAATACGGCCTCGAAACCCAGGCCATCCGCGCCGGCCAGCGGCGCACCGGGGAGCAGGAGCACAGCGATCCCATCTTCCCCACCTCCAGCTATGTGTTCGGCAGCGCCGCCGAGGCGGCGGCGAAGTTCACCGGCCAGATACCCGGCAACATCTATTCCCGCTTCACCAATCCCACGGTGCGCACCTTCGAGGAAAGGCTCGCGGCACTGGAAGGGGGCGAGCGTTGCGTCGCCGTGGCGTCGGGAATGGCGGCCATCGCAACCCTGGGCTTCGGTTTGCTCAAGGCCGGTGACCACGTGCTGTGCTCGCGCGGGGTGTTCGGCAACACCGTGCTGCTATTCCAGAACTTCTTTGCCAAGTTCGGGGTGGCGACGACCTTCGTCGACCTGGCCGATCCGGCCGCCTGGGAGGCGGCCATCCGGCCGCAGACCCGATTGCTGTTCCTGGAGACACCCTCCAATCCGCTCACCCAGGTGGCGGACATCGCCCAACTGGCCGATCTGGCGCACCGCCACGGCGCCTTGCTGGCGGTGGACAACTGCTTCTGCACGCCGGCGCTGCAGCGTCCTCTGGAACTGGGAGCGGATTTCGTCATCCATTCGGCGACCAAGTACCTGGACGGCCAGGGCCGCTGCGTGGGTGGTGCCATCGTCGGCCAGCGCGAGTTGCTGGACAAGGAGGTCTATCCCTTCCTGCGTACCGGCGGCGCCGCTATGAGTCCCTTCAATGCCTGGGTTTTCCTCAAGGGCCTGGAAACCCTGGCCCTGCGGATGCGCGCCCACAGCGAAAACGCCCTGGGGTTGGCGCAATGGCTGGAGGCTCAGCCCTGGGTACAGCGGGTTCACTATCCCGGGTTGCCGTCCCATCCCCAATTCGATCTGGTCAGACGGCAGCAGAAGGCACCCGGCGGCATCGTCAGCTTCGAGCTGGCGGGCGGACAGGAACAGGCCTGGAAGCTGATCGACGCCACCCGCATGTTGTCGATCACCGCCAATCTGGGCGACGTCAAGACCACCATCACCCATCCGGCCACCACCACCCACGGTCGGTTGAGCCTCGAAGAACGCGCGGCGGCCGGCATTACCGATGGGTTGATCCGGCTCGCGGTCGGACTGGAGAATCTGAAAGACATCCAGGACGACGTGATGCGTTGGAGGACCGCTTGAGGAACGGCAACTGTCGGACACCGAGCGCGAGATCGTCATCCACCTCCGCTAGACTTCCAAGATTCGGCGCTTGACCGCGCCGGTTTTCCGAACATCATCACCCAGGAGTCGTACATGAAAGTAACCGTTTTCGGGTCTGGCTACGTTGGCCTTGTCACTGGCGCTTGTCTGGCTGAGGTCGGCAACGAGGTGGTTTGCGTCGATGTCGACGAGGGCAAGGTTGCCCGCTTGAATCGCGGCGAAGTACCCATCTTCGAGCCGGGGCTGCAGCCCATCATCGCCCGCAACATGGCCGCCGGCAGGTTGCGCTTCACCACCGATGCGGCCCTGGGGGTCGATCATGGCCTGTTTCAGTTCATCGCCGTGGGCACGCCGCCGGATGAGGACGGTTCCGCCGACCTTCAATACGTACTGGCGGTGGCCCGGACTATCGCCCAGCACATGAAGGAATACCGGGTCGTGGTGAACAAGTCGACGGTGCCGGTGGGAACGGCGGACCGGGTGCGGGAAGCCCTTAACACTACGCAGCAGGAATTGGGCAAGGCGGTGGAGTTTGACGTGGTGTCCAACCCGGAATTCCTCAAGGAAGGCGCCGCCATCGAGGATTTCATGAAGCCCGACCGCATCGTGGTGGGCACCGACAATCCCCGCACCACCGAGCTGCTGCGGGCGTTGTATGCGCCGTTCAATCGCAGCCATGACCGTCTGGTGTGCATGGACATCCGTTCGGCGGAGTTGACCAAGTATGCCGCCAACGCCATGCTGGCCACCAAGATCAGCTTCATGAACGAATTGGCGAATCTGGCGGAACGGCTGGGCGCCGACATCGAAAAGGTGCGGGTCGGCATCGGCTCCGATCCCCGCATCGGCTATCACTTCATCTATCCCGGCTGTGGCTACGGCGGATCCTGTTTTCCCAAAGACGTCAAGGCGCTGGAGCGAACCGCGCGCGATGTGTCCTACCAGGCCGAGCTGCTGCAGGCCGTGGAGGCGGTGAACGACCGCCAGAAACACCGCTTGCTGGAGAAGATCGACGGCTACTTCAAGGGCGATCTGGCTGGCCGCACCATCGCCCTGTGGGGGCTGGCCTTCAAGCCGAACACCGACGACATGCGGGAGGCGCCCAGCCGGGTGTTGATCGAGGCCTTATGGCAACGGGGTGCCAAAGTGCGGGCGTTCGATCCGGTGGCCATGGAGGAGACCGGTCGCATCTATGGCGCGCGTGCCGATCTGGTGCTGTGCGAAACGGCGGACGCGGCCTTGGAAGGGGCCGATGTCCTGGCGGTGGTGACCGAGTGGAACGTGTTCCGCAGCCCGGATTTCGATCTCATCAAATCCCGGCTGCGCCAGCCGGCCATCTTCGACGGACGCAACCTGTACGACCCGCAACGGTTGAAGGCACTTGGGTTCGACTACTACGGCATCGGCCGTGGCGTGTGCGGATAGGATCGTAGGATTGCCCGCCGGATCAGCGGACTTCCGCCCTGCCGTTGCGGGTTTGCAGGGAATCGCTCCAGAAGTAGAGCAGATGGGAGAACGCCACGTAGAGGCAGACTTCCGAAAGCCAGTCCTGAATCGGTAGCTGGTTGGCCTGGGCATAGATCTGCAGGCCGCCAGCCACGCCGAGATACATGAAACCCATCAGCAGTGTTTCCAGGCGCAGCTTGAAGCGCCGGGTAAAGCGCGCCCACCACGCCGCCAACTGCATCAGGCAGAGGTAAGCGGCAACCACGAGCAGGTTGTTTTGCAGGGGACCGTACAGGCCGCTGGCGTCCGCGAAAAACAGGTCAGCCTGATTGATGAGCACGATGCCGCCGACGATGGAAAGCCACACCGAGAGTTGAAAATTCAGGGAGATCAGCAGATGCATGGGGTTGGTCGCGTCGATGTTCGAGGAACGGCCCGCTATCGGACCTCCGGAGCCGGGTTTGGTTCACGGGCCGGCAATTGCTTCGTCGGCCGGCCTTTCCGTCAGCCATCCGTGAGAAATCGTGAGTCGGAAAGGATTCTGTGTCAAATCACACAGTTGACAGCCAGGGCCAAGATGACGGAAAACTGACCCCGGTCGTCGCATCCGAATCGCCTCCGTCGATGCGGCGCCGATCGGTCGCCGGGAAATTACAAGGCGGCTGCCGGTCAACCTCATTCTCAGTGGCTCGCGATGGCGTCAAGCGCGATTCGGAGTGCCGCCACAACTACGACAAGGACTGAATCATGACTCAACTATCCCGCAGAAGCTTTCTGACCCTGGCCGGCGCTGCCGCCGCCGGATATTTTGTCGGTGCGCCTCGCCTCGCGATGGCGGTGGAGCCTTTCGTGCTGCCGCCGCTGCCCTATGGGGATGCCGATCTGGCGCCGGTGATCAGCCAGGAAACCATCGGATTTCACTACGCCAAGCACCACCAGACCTACGTGAACAACCTCAACGCTCTGGTGGCGAAGCCCGAAAATGCTGATTATGCCGAGCTGGGCCTGGAGGAGATTGTTCGTGCCACCGCCCACCGGCGCAGTTTGATCGCGCTGTTCAACAACGCGGCGCAGGCGTGGAATCACGAATTCTATTGGAACAGCCTGACGCCCAAGGGCGGCGATAATCAGAAACCGACCGGCATGTTGCTGGAAAAACTGGAAGCGGCATTCGGGAGCTACGAAGGCTTTAAGGTCAAGTTCCGCGATGCCGCCGTCGGCCAGTTCGGCAGCGGCTGGGCTTGGCTGGTCTGTGAGCGTGGCGAGCTCAAGATCGTCACCACCTCCAACGCGGGAAACCCGTTGACCGCCGATCCCCGTTACTTTCTGGGGAAGGATCGCAAGCGCCATTATCGCCACGGACCAATTCCGCTGTTGACGATCGATGTTTGGGAGCACGCCTACTACATCGATTACCGCAACCGCCGCAAGGACCACGTCGATGCGGTGATCAACAGCCTCCTGAATTGGAATCAAGCGTTAGATCGCCTGGCGGCGGTCAGCTAGGGAGCCGCTGAATTATTCAGCGGCTCGCTAGGAGCAGGGACGGGCGCTGAGATCGATTAAGGGCTTCCCTCTATGAGCCCAGAGCCAGTGGCCCGACGCCCCTGATCGGGCCACTGCTCCCGTCCGGCGCCGGTCCATCGGTGTGACCCGGCAGGTTCTCCAGGCGATCTGACTCCAACGGCCAGATTTCGGTTATCCCGAAGACTTGTTTGTGCGGAGCGTTGGCTCCGCGTCACTCAATTCGAAGGAGAACCGCCATGATGCCTTTTGAACATGGTCCGAGATGCCCGATCGGTGAGCGCCTTGGAGAGCCGCCTTCGGCAGTTTGCCGCATGACTCGCCGTGGCCTTCTGTTACTGACGATGGTTTGCGCGCTGGCATCCTCCGGGACCGCGGCAGCTGCGGGTTATCCCAGCGACGTCTTCGTCAATGGCCGACAGCTCACCACCGCCGACGTGGCGGTCTTGCAAAATCGGTTGGGCGTGGTCATCGCATCAGGCTATTACCTGGTCAACCCCCAGAACGGCTGCTGGGCCAATTTAAGCAATGGCACCAGCGGTTGTTTGGGCAGTTCCGGCAGTTCGGTTTCTCGATACGGCAGCGGCGAGTGGCGTTCGGACGGAAGTTGGAGCCGCTACGACAACACCAACGGCTTCAGTGTCGGCGGCACCGGGGACGGTTGCCTCTACGCCGGCGATTGGTCCAATTGCTGATCGAGCCGCCGAACCGGTTGAGCGGTCGAGTGGTCAGTTTTCCGGCTGGCTGGAGGCCGCAGCCATGGCCTGCTGCAAATCCCGGGCGGTCCCATTGCCCGGCCATTTTTGCAGGATGTGTTCGACCAACAGGCGGCACGCGTCATCGACGCCCATGTCCAGGTAGAGCCGGGCAAGTCTCAGGTGAGCGTAGAGGTTGTCCGGGAACCGCAGGATATAGGCGTTGTAAGTGTCGATGGCGTCCATCGGCCGGTTCAGCAACTTGAGGATTTCGGCATATTGCGGCTGGTAGACCGGCGACAATTGGGCCAGGCACTGCAAAGCGAAGCCGGCGTTGTCCAATTGCTGGACTTCGATGCTGATCAGGAACACCCGCGTCAGGGCGTCTTCCAGAAGCGGCGACGGCCCTGCTTCGATGACCGGTTGCAATTCCTGCAGGGCGCGATCGTACTCGCCTTCGCTTTCGGCCTCGTAGGCGGCGACCAGATGGCGGTGCAAGACGCCCTGGTCGGCGTCGGGATGGTTCTCCAGACTTTCCAGCAGCGTTTTCAGCTCCGCCGTCCGGCGGTTCCTCAGCAGAATACGGGCGCGGGTCTGGGCGGCCGTCAGGCTGGAATGGTGTTTGGTTCGCTGCAGGTGTTTGCTGTTGGTGTCGGCAAGGACGTCACGGTACCGCTGTTCCAAGTCCTCGAACTCGCGCCGGATTTCCGGCGTCAGTTGGTATTCCGGGTGACGTTTCAGCCAGACTCGGCCGCGGCCGAATTGCCGATCGGTGCGCCATTGCGACCATAGTTCCGCAAAGTTCGGCGGCTCCGAATCCTCCGCCAGTCGAGACTGCAGGCGTTGCTCGGTGTCTTCCAGCAATTTCAGCAGCCGCTGGCCGCCATCGAGATAGGCTTGATAATAGGTGGCACCCAATTGTTGGGCGTCGGTCGCGCTCATCTCGATGTCTTCGTAGGGCCGGGTAACCTTGAGGAAGTCACGAATTCCCAATTTCTTGGTCAGACGGGCGAACAAGCGATAGCGGGTGTTGAGTCGGCGTTCGATCCGATCCAGCTGGATCTTGCTGCGTTTGGCTTCGCTGCTGGTGCCGGACTGGTAAATTCCCCGATTGTGGTCCAGAGCCTCGCTGGCCAGGTCGCGGATTGTCTTGACGTTATGGATCCCTCGGCGGATTTCCTGAAGCAGGCCGTTTATGTGGTCGCTTCGGTCAGCGGGGCGAATGCCCAGTGAATTCAGTACTGAACGTAAGTTCGGCGGGTCGCCGGTCAGTTCGATTTCGGCCAGTGGGCAATGGAGAACTCTGTCGACACGGGCCGATGCGGCGCCGGGATTGATCAATTGGCAGCCCTGTCGGGCTAGCAGCCGGGCTTGATGTTCCAGGTTGGTCCGGGCCTGGGCGAAATCCGGCGAGGTGTCCGCCATCCAGCCGCCGTTGGTTTCCACCTGGAGGCCGGTCAGATCGAACCGGGGGCCGACTTTGCGCTCGTTGCTGCCCTCCGCATGAGTAAATCCTTCCCGGCTGAAGCACAGGTCGACTCCTCCCAAGATGATGCGGCTAAAGCCCAGTTCCCGGCCTACCGCCAGGGCGACGTTGGTGACGGTGGGGCCGGGGTGGGGCAGGGAGACCGGATTGAGCCGCGATTTCCACGGCAGCAAATCACCGAGGAAGAAGCTGGGCCCGCGCCACTGTCCCAAGAGCAAGGGATTGATGTGGTAGGCGTGGATCAGCGTCACCTCATCGCCGAATTCCAGCATTTCTTTGCTGACGTCGAAGCTCAATTCGGTGGGATCGACGGAAAACACGAAATCCGGTACCAATCCCGTCTGCTGCAGTCGCCGGGAAATGCGCGAGACTGCCATCACCACCAGCTGTTCGCGATGTTCCAGCGCCCAGGGCAGGATCGAGTCCAGCGATGGCCCCCCGGCCAGCAGCAAGGCGGTGCAGCCGCGCAAACGGTTTTTCAGCAGCGTGGCCGGATGCAGGTTATCCGCCAGGTTGGCCAGTTGGCATTGGATGAAGCCCTCGTTGCCCAGAGCAACGACGCCGAGCCAGTGTAGCCGGGCCAGTTCTGCATCGACTGCCCAGACCAGTTCGGTGTAGTACGCCAGGTTAGCGTCGCGGGCGCCCAACGATTGCCAGAATTCGACGCTGTTGATATAGAAATATTCGTTGAGTTTGAAGGCCGCGGCCTCCTTGACCCAGCAGTCGGGCGGGGTACAGCAGGCCTTGTCGCCGAGCAGTTCGGTCAGGCCTTCCTGGTGCAGGCGGCTGAGCAATTCCGGCAACTCGATGAACAGGTAGCGGCTGCCGAGGGGCACTCCGCGACCGGCGATGTACCGCAGCAGCAGTCCGGAATCGGTGCCGACGACGATGTGAAGGGTGTTCTCGGCGAACAGCCGTTCGCCGAAATAGGCCTGGAAGACCGCGCTGGAGCCCAGCCTGTTGAAGGACTCGCGGTTGACGGGGTACAGATAGCGGTCGCCGAAACTGTTGACGGCAAAGCTGTCGTCGAGCTCGCCGGAATCGGTGGGGAGTGAAGTGACTGTCATGGACGGAGAGAGGGACTCGGTCACCGGTGTGGTTGGGCAAAAGCGTAACCCATCGACTAGAATTTGCCCAAAATCCGTGTCCCGGCAGGTTCGGGATGCGCCGCTCCTTGGCTTCCGGCGCAGCGGCCGCCGTTCCGCACACCCCTTTGCAGAGTATCCCCATGGTCTTCGTCTCCACCGGTGGCATGTGCGGCAATACCGTGTTGGAAGCCGTTGAAACCCTGTTGGCGCATGGTTTGAATCGGATCGAGCTGTCCGGCGGGCGCTACTCGGAGACGCTGCAGGCGGACCTGCTGCGTTTAAAGGATGTCGCCGTGTTTCAGGTCCACAACTATTTTCCGCCGCCACCCGCGCCCATGGTGCTGAATCTGGGTTCACTCGACGACGAGGTCGCACGGGCCACCCTGGATCACATGAGGGAGGCGATACGCTGGGCCGCGGCATTCGGGCGCCCGAGTTACAGTTTTCATGCCGGATTTCTGCTGGACCCGGCGGTGACCGAACTGGGCCGGCGGATCGCGGCCAGGCCCTTGTTCGACCGCGCCGAGAGCCTGGCCCGCTTCAGCGAGCGAGTCGGCTTGCTGGCGCGGGAAGCGGTCCCGCTGGGAGTCAGCCTGCTGATCGAGAATAACGTGGTGTCACCGGCCAACTTCGCCGAATTCGGCTGTGATCCCTTGTTGATGACCGGGCCCGACGAGGCGATTCAGGTCATGGAGAACACGCCCGACGAGGTCGGCTTGCTGGTGGACGTCGCCCACCTCAAGGTGTCGGCCCGCACCCTGGGTTTCGACCCGGCGGTCATGCTGGGGCGTTGCGAAAACTGGATTCGGGCTTATCATCTCAGCGACAACGACGGGACTTGCGACAGCAATGATCCGATTTCCGCCGAGTCCTGGTTTTGGCGTCATCTGAAACGGAACCTGGATTACTACAGCATCGAGGTCTACCGCCGCTCCGCCGAGGAACTGGCGGATCAGGTTCGGCTGGCGGAATCCATTCTCGCGGCGCCGAAGCCGCATGCTCAGATCCATTGATCCCTTGGCGGTGCAGCGATGAACGCGATCCACATTGCCGGCCGGCCGGTCGGTAGCGGGCGGCCCTGTTTCGTGATCGCCGAGGCGGGGGTGAACCATAACGGCGACATGGACCTGGCGTTCCGGCTGATCGACGCGGCGCAGGAGGCCGGTGCCGATGCCGTCAAATTCCAGAGCTTCATCACCGAAGACTTGATCGTGCCTAGCGTCCGCAAGGCGGATTACCAGGTCAGCGCGACCGGAGACGGCGGCGGGCAGTATGCGATGCTCAAGGCCCTCGAGCTAAGTTTCGCCCAGCACCGCCAGCTCAAGGACTATTGCGAGCGGGCCGGTATCGTCTATCTGTGCACTCCTTACGATTACCGGAGCGCCGACATGCTGGCGGAGATGGGAGTTGCAGCCTACAAGGTGGCCTCCACCGACACCACCAACGTGCCTTTCCTGAGATATTTGGGCGATAAAGGGTTGCCGGTGCTGCTGTCGACCGGCATGTCCACCCTGGGCGAGGTGGAGCAGGCGGTGGCGGCGCTGCGCTGGGGAGGCCGCAGCTTGGAACTGGCTTTACTGCATTGCACCAGCGAATATCCGGCGCCGCTGGTCGACCTCAACCTGAAGGCCATGGACACCCTGCGGCGGGCGTTTGCCGTGCCGGTTGGCTATTCCGATCATAGCGTGGGTATCGCACCCAGTACCTGGGCGGTCGTTCTCGGCGCCTGCGTTCTGGAAAAACATTTCACGCTGGACCGGAGTCTGCCGGGGCCGGACCACAGGGCCTCCATCGAGCCCGGCGAACTGGCTGATCTGGTTAGCGCCGTGCGTGACGTGGAATGTGCCTTGGGGGATGGCGTTAAGCGCATTGCGCCGAGCGAGGCGAAGAACAAGCCGGTGATGCAGAAGCGCCTGGTTGCCCTGCGCGACATCGCCGAAGGCGAAGTATTCGCCGCCGCCGCCCTGGCTCCCAAGCGCTGTGGCACCGGTTTGTTGCCGGCCCTGTGGGATGAGGTGATCGGCCGCACGGCGGCGCGTGCCATCGCCGCCGGGAGCGCCCTGTCCTATTCCGACGTGAATTGGGATGGCGCCGGGCGCAGCTGAGCAGGCATGGTGAGCGGTCCGGCGCTGGAGATTCGCAGGATCGATCCCGGCTTGGAAGGGGCGCTGGCGGATTTCTTCGCATCCCTCGACCAGGCCGGCGACTATGCCGTGTTCCATCCCCACCCGTTCACCCCGCAGCAGGCGACCGCCATCGCCCGGAGCGACGGTTTGGACCTCTATTACGCGGCGACCGCCGCCGGCGAAGTTCTCGGATACGGCATGCTGCGGGGGTGGGACGAGGGTTATGCCGTGCCCAGCCTGGGGCTGGCGGTCGCTCCGCGTCACCGGGGACGCGGTTTGGGGCGGCTGATGATGGCCTTTTTACACGAGGCGGCGCGATTGCGCGGGGCTTCCCGGGTGCGCCTCACGGTTTATGCCCACAACGCCAGCGCGGTCGCGCTGTACCGCCGACTCGGCTATCGTTTCAGCGATGCCGGCGAGGGCCAGTTGCTGGGCCTGCTTGAGTTGGGCCCTCGTGGCGAACGCTGAACCCTGCCGCGGCTGCGGTACCTTTCGATCGAGGGAGAGCTTATGCCGGACTCCGGTGAACTGAGCTGTTTGCTGTGCGGAATGCGTGCGGTTGGGGAAGTGCTGAGCGAGTCCGTGCGGGACGACCGCACGGGACGGCACCAGGTGATGCGCTGTAACGTCTGTGGCCATATCCAGCTGTTTCCACTGCCTGACGAGGAGGCTGACCGGTCGTTTTACGATGGCGACCGACAGGCCCGGAACCTCATCCCCGACTTCGATTTCGAGGTGTGGCGACTGAAATGCCAGGAAGATACCGGGCGCCGGCTGGGCTGGCTTGAGCAGGTGCGACCGGCGCCGGCGCGGGTGCTGGATATCGGTTCCGGTTACGGATTTTTCGTGGACGCGGCGGCCTCCGCCGGCTATGAGGCGGCCGGCTTGGACCTTTCGGCAGAGCGGGTTGCCTTGGCGCGGGCGAATCTCCGTGGTGAGTTTCTCTGCGGGTTGGTGGACGAGACCTTCGTCGAAGGACGCCGGGGGCGGTTCGATGCGGTAACCTTGTTTCATGTGCTGGAGCACGTGCCGGAACCGGTGGCGTTCCTGAACCGCTGCAAAGCCTTGTTGAATCCCGGCGGCAGGCTGCTGATCGAGGTGCCCAACGCCGCCGATGCCCTGCTGTGGGAATGTACGCCTTATCGCGACTTCTACTGGCAGCGCGCCCACCTGAGCTATTTCGATTCGGCCCGGCTGGAACTGGCGCTGCGCCGTGCCGGTTGCGGCACGGTCAAAGTCGAGGGCGTGCAACGCTACGGCTTGCGCAATTTGCTGAACTGGGTGGATTCAGGCAGGCCGCAGCTGGAAGCCCCTGCCGATAAGGCCCCGAGCCCGCTCTTGGCGGAAATCGACGCGCTCTACCGCCGGTACCGGGAGCAGACGTCGAGGAGCGATACCCTGATCGTGGAGATGCCATTATGAGCGCGGAAATTCAAGCGCGCATCGCGAAGATGACCGTGCCGTTCGAGGGCACGCTGCGCGATGCCATGCAAGCGGTCGATCGCGGCGCGCTGGGCTTGGCGCTGCTGGTGTCTCCCGGCAGCGGACGTTTCATGGGGGTGGTCACGGATGGCGATTTGCGCCGCGCTCTGCTGGAAGGGAAGGGCCTCGAGGCCCCTGTCAGCCGGATCTGCCGGCCCAATCCCACCGTCGGTCGCATCGGCATGTCGGCAGACCAGCTGGCCAGCCTGTTTAGCGAGGCAATCCGAATCCTACCCATCCTGGACGACGACGAACGGGTCGTCGATCTGGGCGTGATGGATCGGCGCATGCGGTTGCCGGTGGCCGAGCCGTCGGTGGGCGAGCGCGAACTGCAATACGTCAACGAGTGCGTGTTGACCGGCTGGATCTCTTCCGGCGGCAAGTTCGTCAGCCGCTTCGAGGAAATCTTCGCGGCGTTCTGCGAAACCCGCTACGCGGTCGCCACCAGCAATGGCACCACGGCCCTCCATTTGGCGCTGCTGGCTTTGGGCGTCGGCCCGGGGGACGAGGTGATCGTCCCGACCCTGACCTTCATCGCCACCGCCAATGCGGTGGTTTACACCGGAGCCGCGCCGGTGTTCGTCGACAGCGAACCGGAAACCTGGAATATCGCGCCGGCTGCCGTCGAAGCTGCCATCAGCGACCGCACCAAGGCCATCATCCCGGTGCATCTGTATGGCCATCCTGCCAATATGGCGGCGATCATGGCAGTGGCCGAGCGGCACGGCTTGGCGGTGATCGAGGACGCCGCCGAGGCTCATGGTGCCCGCTACCGCGGCAAGCGGGTGGGGGGTATCGGTGACGTGGGGGTGTTCAGCTTTTTTGGCAACAAGATCGTGACCACCGGCGAGGGCGGGATGCTGGTGACCAGCAATGCCGAGATCGCAGATCGAGCCCGGTTGTTGCGGGATCACGGCATGCGTCCGGAGCGCCGCTACTGGCACACGGCGCTGGGTTACAACTACCGGCTGACCAATCTGCAGGCGGCGGTGGGAGTCGCCCAGATGGAGAAGATCGACGCCATCTTGAAGGCCAAGCGCGACATCGCGGCGTTGTATAAAGCCGGTCTGACGGGGCTCAACGGCTTGACCCTGCCGCCGGAGCAGGATGGCGCCGAGAACGTGTTCTGGCTTTACACGGTGCTGGTGGACGAAGAGCGGTTTGGCATGGGGCGCGACGAATTGATGCGGATACTCGCGGGCCACGAGGTCGAGACCCGGCCGGTGTTCTATCCGGTCCACACCCAGCCCATCTACAGCACCGGCCAGGGCTTGCCGGTCGCCGAAGACATCTCGCGGCGCGGTCTGAGCCTGCCCAGCGCGGCCAGCTTGCTGGCCGGGGACGTGGATCGGGTCTGCGCCCTCATCCGCGGTGCCGCCCGCGGCGGGAGGTAGCGCGGCGATGTACCAGGGCAAGCGCATTCTAGCGGTGATCCCCGCCCGCGGCGGCAGCAAGGGTTTGCCCGGCAAGAACATCCGGCCGCTCGCCGGCAAGCCGCTGCTGGCCTGGAGTATCGAGGCCGCTCGTCGATCCCGCTACATCGACCGCATCGTGCTGTCCTCCGATGACCCCGCCATCATGGAAACCGCGCGCCAGTGGGGTGCCGAGGTGCCATTCCGGCGTCCGCCGGAACTCGCCACCGACCAGGCGTTGGGGATCGACGTGGTGTTGCACGCCATCGAGCAGGTTCCTGGTTTCGACTACGTGGTGCTGTGCCAGCCGACGTCGCCGCTGCGGCTCGCCGAGGACATCGACGGGGCCATCGAAAAGCTGTTCGAGACGGCCGCTCCGGTATGTGTCAGCGTCACCGAGACGGAAAAGACGCCTTATTGGATGTTTACCCTGGCCCAGGGCGACCGGATGGTTCCGGTGATGGAGCACCCCAACCGCTCCGTGAATCGTCAGGAATTGCCGAAGGTCTACGTGCTGAACGGGGCGGTCTATGTGGCGGAGATCGGCTGGTTCCAGCGGGTTCGCAGCTTTCTCACCGACCAGACGCTGGGCTATGTCATGCCGGCTAACCGTTCGGTGGATATCGACAGTGAAAGGGACTTTCTGCTAGCGGAAATCCTGCTTTCCGGGAGGATTTGAAGCCGGCCGCCTCAGGTCCGGTTCAGGATCAGTTCCAGCACCAGCTTGCTGCCGAAATACGCCAGCATCAGCGAAACGAAGCCGCCCAATGTCCAGCGGATCGCGGTTTGGCCGCGCCATCCCCACCAAATGCGCCCAATCAGCAGGATCCCGAACACCAGCCAGGCAAGAATCGACAGGACGGTCTTGTGCACCAAGTGCTGGGCGAACAGGTCTTCCACGAATAGCAGGCCCGTCAGCAGCGAAATGCTCAGCAGCACGAAGCCGGCGCCGATCAGTTGGAACAGCAGCTTCTCCATGGTCTGGAGCGGCGGTAATGAGCGGATGAAGCCGGTCGGATGGCGGTTGTGCAGATTCCAGTCCTGCACCGCTACCAGCAGGGCTTGCAAGGCGGCGATGTTTAGAAAACTGTAGGACAGCATGGACACCAGGATATGGATGTTCATCTGCCATGAGTAGGCCTTCAGGACGTGGGCCGGTTCGTGCAGATTGATCTCCAGCAGCACGACCAGGCCGGCCAATGGAAAGATCACGATGCCCAGCTTGTCGACCGGCTTGGCGAGGCTTGCCAGCAGCAAGACGACGACAATGCTGAGGGCAGCCAGCGAAGAGGTGGTGTAGAAGTTGAAGTCCACATTACCGTGTCGGTCGCACATGTCGCTGATGCTGGCCAGGTGCAGCAAGGCTGCAGCCCAAGCCAGACCGCCAATGCGAAACCGTTGGGTCGCTGAGGTGGGCGACGAGATGAAATCGCTGCCGAGAGATCGAACGAGGATCGCCGTGGCCGCCAGGTAAGCGACGATGGCAGCGGCGCCGAAAACGGTGGGATTCATATGACTGGCTTTCCTCCGGCCGCTAGTCTGGCATATCGGAAGAACGAGGTGAAGGCATGTTAGCCAGGCGGCTTCGGAATGGGGAGGGAACGGCAATACGCCCGTCACTCATGGGCACTTCGAATTCCGCGGAGCCGGCAAGGATGTTGAAAGCATGCCTCGCATATGGGGCTGCTCACGAAGCGGGAAAAATCCTGCGCTCGAGAGTTTTAACCAGCATGAAAAACAACCCGGGACAGCGTGCCACTCAAATTCCGGCAGCGACGGCTCTATTCGGTTCTCCACCCGGTTCTTATGCAGATTTGATTGAAGCCATATCTATGGCGAAGCGGTACTTCACATCCGATTTCGCCAGCCTTTCATAGGCTGCGTTGACCTCCTGGATGGGGATGACCTCCACATCGGCGGTGATGTTATGCGTGCCGCAGAAGTCGAGCATTTCCTGAGTCTCTGTGAGTCCGCCGATGATGGACCCGGAAAGGCTGCGGCGGCCGAACAAGAGCGCGAAGGCCGAGACGGCTAGCGGTTTCTCCGGCGCGCCGACCAGGGTGATGTTGCCGTCGCGGCCGAGCATGTTGATGAAGGCGTTGATGTCGTGATCGGCGGCGATGGTGTCGAGGATGAAGTCGAAACTGCCGGCGTGCTGCCGCATCTCCTCGGGATTGGTGGAAAGGACGACCGCGTCGGCGCCCAGGCGGAGCGCATCCGCTTTCTTGCCGGGCGAGGTGGTGAACACCACGACCTGGGCCCCGAAGGCCCGCGCGAATTTGACCCCCATGTGCCCCAGTCCGCCCAGCCCGACCACACCGATTTTCTTGCCTTGAATATCGCCCCAGCGGCGCATGGGCGAGTAGGTGGTAATCCCGGCGCAGAGCAAGGGCGCGACGCCGGCAAGATCGAGATGGGGCGGAACGTGCAGCACGAAATGTTCGTCGACGACGATGCTTTCGGAGTAGCCGCCGTAGGTGACCGGAGCTGTCTTGTGTTTGTCGGGGGAATTGAAGGTAAGGGTTTGGTTCGGGCATAACTGTTCCAGGCCGTCCCGGCAATTGGGACAGCTGTGGTCGGAATCGACCAGGCAGCCGACTCCCACCAGATCGCCCGGCTTGAACTGGGGGACGGCGGAACCGACCCGGGCGACCCGGCCGACGATTTCGTGGCCAGGCACGATCGGGTAGACCGTAGGCATGACGTTGCGCCATTCGTCACGGACCGCGTGGAGATCGGAGTGGCAGATGCCGCAGTAGAGGATTTCGATCCGGACGTCGCGTGGGGTCGGGTCACGCCGCGGAATTTGGGCGGAAGCCAGCGGCGATGTCGCACTGACAGCGGAATAGGCTTTGGCCATGAACATGGGTGTGTCCTCCGGTCGGGTTTTACATGGGAAGCTGATCAACGGCCGGTCATTCGCTCCAACCGTTCGGGATAGCGATCGCCTTGCACCGCGATTTGCGCGGCGGCCGTTGCAATTTCACCCAGATCGTCGGGCGTGAGGTCAACGGCAACTGCACCGATGTTCTCGTCCAGGCGGTGCAATTTCGTCGTGCCGGGAATCGGCACGATCCATGGTTTTTGCGCCAGCAGCCAGGCCAGCGCGATTTGGGCGGCGGTCGCATGCTTGCGCGCTGCGATCTTGCCGAGCAGATCGACCAAGGCGTGATTGGCCTTAAGCGCGTCCGGCGTGAAGCGCGGCAGGGTGCTGCGGAAGTCGGAGCTGTCGAAGGTCGCGTCCGCGTCGATTTTCCCCGTTAGAAAGCCCTTGCCCAGCGGGCTATAGGGTACGAGGCCGATGCCGAGCTCTTCCAGAGTCGGCAGAATTTCCGCCTCGGGGCGCCGCCACCACAAGGAGTATTCGCTCTGCAGTGCGGTCACCGGCTGGACGGCGTGAGCGCGGCGGATCGTCTGCACGCCGGCTTCGGAAAGGCCAAAATGCCTTACCTTGCCTTCCTGAATCAACGCTTTGACCGCGCCGGCGACGTCTTCGATCGGTACCTCCGGATCGACGCGATGTTGATAGAACAGGTCGATGACATCGATCTTGAGCCGCTTGAGCGAAGCCTCGGCCACCTGCTTGATGTGCTCGGGGCGGCTGTTCAGGCGTGGTGCCCCGCTGGTTCCTCTTGGATCGATGCGGGTGTCGAAACCGAATTTGGTGGCGATCACCACCTGATCGCGTAGCGGCGAGAGCGCGTCGCCGACCAGTTCCTCGTTGGTGAACGGACCGTAGATCTCCGCGGTATCGAAGAATGTGATGCCGCGTTCGACGGCCGTCCGGAGCAGCGAGGTCATCTCTTCCTTATCTTTTGGGGGACCGTAGGAAAAGCTCATCCCCATGCAGCCGAGCCCGATCGCCGAGACTTCCAGATTGCTGTTTCCCAGTTTGCGTTTCTGCATTTTCAATCTCCTGTGCTCATTTGAAGATCGGAGCAGCCCTTGGCGCAGTGGGGCTCCGACATTGGGCTTCAGCCCAAGCCAAAATCCTTTCTCAGGCTCGAATCCACCCAGCCCGCGGGCAGGAAACGCCGCAATTTGCTCAACAGTGACGCCTGGCCTTTCGGGGGGCGACGCATTTTCCAAGCGCCAAAAGCTGCCTCGATGATCGTATCCGCAACCTCTCCAGGTTCGGGAGCGTTACTCATATTCTTATGAATTGCCTTGGCTACACTTTCGCGCTCCTTGTCATATGCCGAGATTAATGACGCGGCCTGTGGTGAATTGGCATCCAGATTGGTTCTGGTGAAACCCGGTTCAACGAGTACCACGCGGATTCCAAACTGACGCACTTCATGATCCATCGACTCGGATAAACCTTCAACGGCGTGCTTGGACGCCGCATAAATGCCCGCGTAAGGCGCCGGCAGAAAGCCCAATACCGAACTGACATTGACGATCCTTCCCGAGCGTCGGGCGCGCATATGCGGCAGGATTGCCTTAGTGACTCTGAGGATGCCTAGCACATTGGTATCAAAGAGCGATGCGGCTTCCGTAAGCGAAGTTTCTTCTACTGAACCGGAAAGCAAAAAACCGGCATTATTGACCAATACATCGATTTGTTTGGTTTGTTCGATGATAGTTTGGATGCCCTTTTGAACTGAGGATTCGTCTCGAACATCCATCTCTACGAGATGTACTCCAGAAATAGGTTGTGCTTTGGCGATGCTACGCACCGTACCGAACACTTGGCATCCCCGCCGGGCAAATTTTTCGGCGGCGGCACGCCCGATGCCTGATGACACGCCGGTCACGAAGATGACTGAAGGGTTTGACATAAAAACTCCGCTTGCGTGATTGTTTGTTTAGGGCAGCCTTTGATTCGCTAGGCCCTCGCGTTGTCTCAATTAGGCTTCATCAACCCAGTGCGACAGGACCCCAAGGAGGGGCTCCGCTCGGGGCCACGTTGATCAATTTATGATTGACGAATTCGTAGAAGCCGAACTCCGATAACTCGCGCCCAAATCCTGAATTCTTCGTACCTCCAAACGGAAGCTCCGGCGCAGTCCAGGCGGGTTGGTTGATGAACACCATGCCGCTGTCGATCCTGGCGGCGACCTCACGACCCCGTTGAGTGTCCACGGTAAAAATGGAAGCGCCGAGCCCAAAGGGCGTTGCGTTGGCTAGTTGGATTGCATCCTCTTCGGTGTCCACAACATGGAACGCCGCGACGGGACCGAACAGTTCTTGGACATAGATCGGGTTTGCCGCATCAATGCCGGTAAGGACAGTAGGCTCAAGGAAATAGCCGGGGCGGTCCATCCTCTTGCCGCCAATGACCACTTTGGCTCCAGCGGCCACGGCTTGATCGATCTGGCTTAGAAGAAGATTGAGCGCCTTCTCGGATGACACCGGTCCGAGCGCGGTTTTCGGATCCATGGGATCGCCGGCGGCGAGTGCAGTCAGGCGGCCGACGAAGCCGTCCAGGAACGCCTTCCCTCGGTCGCCGCCAACCACAATGATGCGCTTGGAGCCGACGCAGCACTGTCCGCAGTTGAACATTCGTCCGAACACGGCGCTGTCGAGCGCGGCGTCGAGCGGCGCATCTTCGAGTACGATGAGAGGATCGCTGCCTCCCATCTCCAGCACCACCTTCTTGAGGGCACGGCCCGCTCGCTCGGCCACCGCCGCGCCGGCGCGTTCGCTGCCGGTCACGCTTACCCCGCGCACACGTGGATCTTCGATTACCCGCCCGATCTGCTCGATGCTGGCAAACAGGTTGGTATAAGCGCCGCGTGGCGCGCCGGCATCTTCGAAGAGCCGGGCCAGGGCCAGGGCGCACTGCGGGACGTTCTCGGCGTGCTTCAACAGCAGCACGTTGCCAGCCATCAACTGCGGCCCGGCGACGCGCGCCACTTGATAGAACGGGAAGTTCCAGGGCTCGATGCCCAGCAGCACCCCAATGGGCTCGATGTGTATCGCTGCGCCCGGAGATTCGGTCAGTTCGCGCGGCCGCAGATAGGATTCCGCGTTTTTCGCGTAGTAGTCGAGTATGTCGGCCGCAAGGCCGATCTCGGCGCGGGATTCACCAATCAGCTTGCCCATCTCCAGGGTGATGAGCGTGGCATATTCTTCGGTTTTCTCGCGGAGTATCGCCGCCGCGTTCGACATGATCCGGGCGCGGTCAGCCACGGGGCGAAGCCGCCAATCGGTTCGATAAACCTGGTCAGCCTGCGCGATCGCGAATTCCAGTTCCTGATCGGACGAATCCGGATAAGACGCCAGTAATTCTCCGGTCGCTGGATGGATGGTTTGGTAGGCCATATTCTTCACTCCTGTTGGTCGATTCCGCCGCGCCAGACATACACAGCAATATCGGCATCAAAATCTCGGACGGGAAAAGATGAATGTGAGGAGAAATGACCGGCTCATTCGGAGCCGGTCACTCGTATTTCAGCTAACCCGTCACGCCTGGAGACAGTAAAAAGTGACCCGAAGGGAGTTTTTCTTGGTAGGTATAAGGGCTGGCCTTGTTTTCAGCAACCCACCGCTTTTCGGCGATCGACTCGAAAGGTGGAGGCAATTCGCCTTGCAGCGACCAAAGGTCGAAGGGGGTTTCGTCGATCGAGATTTCCCAATCGAAACCGCGTTCCTTCACATAGGGCGCGACGACCGCATCCAGGGTTCGAGTCCACCATTCGCGAATCACCGAACCCGGCAATGTCCGGGCAATTTGGTCAACCCTGAAGCGGATAAAATTGTCGTTTTGCACGCCGCCAACAAAACAATTTCCCTTGGCGATTTCTTCGTAAATAACGACGGCATAAAACTTTGGAATCGGTATCTGAGCGTAGACGCTCGTAATTGCCTCAGCCAAGTTCTTTTTGTCTTCGGCGCTGTATGCACCGGCGGGATGATAGACTTTCCACAAAGGCATGACGCCCTCCTAAATAATAGATTTGAGTTGAACGGGTATTTCAGGCAAGCATGTATTCGGTTATTGCATATTCCACTCCTCTCGATCGAAATCAGGTTGCGGGTTGAAGAACGTGGCGTCAGCCCCGTCTTCGCATGGGGTACAACGGCGCATACCCGCCAGCCGCTCCGGCGCCGGATCAGGCGCCGACACAACGAACGTCCGGTGAAGAAGGCGCACGGCGGCACGC
>VEPB01000486.1 GCA_012026715.1 Methylococcaceae bacterium
ACCGTGACCGGATTGTTCTTGGCGTACATTTCCTGGAAGGATGGGGCGCGGAAGGCGCTGCCGTACATGAGTTTTGCGGTGAGGTCGTAGCGCATGTCCCACACCAGGGCCGCCCTCGGATTGAGGGTCTCGCCGAAGTCGGAGTAGAAGTCATAACGGGCGCCGGTGGTCAGTTGCCAGTCCCGGGCAAGCTTCCACTCGTCCTGGAAATAGAGGAAAAAGTTCTGGCGATCCCGTGCGCCGATGTAAACGGCGGAGGTGCCGCTGACGTCCATGACCGCCGGAAATCCGGAGAACGGTATGGGCTGGCCGGTGTAGGGATTCATGCCGAAATTCTTGGTCTCCCTGGCCCAAAGGGAGCTGTAGTTGTAGCCGGTGCCCAAGCGGATCTGGTGGTCGGCGAAACCGGTATAGGTGCCGGACAGATTGACCCGCGCGTGCTGTTCGTAGGTAAAGGGATTGCCGATAAAACCGTTGGGAAACCGAACCACACCGAGGGGGGCGCCGCTGATGTTTCCGTCGGCGCCGATGGGTAGTAGGGTGCCCGGCGGCAACAGCCAGTTGTCGCGGGTGTTCTCGTTGGCACTATGGAGATAGCTTGCCTGGGCTTGCACGTCCCAATGCTCCGTGAACTGGGGGTTATGGTAGGTGAGGTCGGTATTCCAGCGGTCGGCGTCATATCGACCATAGGGATTGAGAGCCTGGGCCATGCCGGCGCCCAAACCCCAATCGCCGCGGTGCTGCAGTCCTCCGCGCCAGCGCCAGTGGTCGCGCGATACATCCAGGCGCACGTCCAGATTATTGCGGGTCAGGCTCATGGGACCCGGTGCCCGGGAAGCGCGGGTTCCAAAAATCTGGTCGAAGGAGCTCTGCAGGTCGGAGTCGACGATGCTGTCGTAGCCGTGGGTCTTGTGGTATTCCAGCATGGCGGCCACGTCGAAGCCGGCCCAGCTACCGCCATGCAGGCCCCAGCCGTCGTAAGTGTCGAAGCTCCCTATTCGTCCGCCAATTTCCGTGCCGTTGATGTCGCTCTTGGTCTTGGTGATGATGTTAATCACCCCGGCTGCTGCGTCCGCGCCGTAAACGGCCGAGCCGGGCCCGCGCACCACCTCGATGCGGGAGATGGCCTGCACCGGCATGCCGCCCCAGGCGATGCTGCGGTCTTCCGCCCAGATGTGGGTGATGGGGATGCCGTTGACCAGCATGAGGACCTGCTGGTTGAAGGTCGACTGAATGCCGCGGAAGGTGTAGATGGGGTTCATGCCGATATTGTTGCGCGCCACATGCAGCCCCGGCACGGTTTCCAGCACCTCGTCGATGTCGGTGGCGCCCATGGCCTTGATGTCCGCGGCGGTGATGACGGAGGTCACCGACGGCGCCTTGCGAACCGGCTGCTGGGTGCCGGTGGCGATGCTGATCATGTCCTCGCCGCCGTAGGCCTGCAGCAGGGCTTGCTCGTCCTCGGACAGTTCGGCCGCCATGGTCGCGCCCAATTGGCCCAGGAGGCCTAAGGCGAAGATGCGGATCAGAGATGGCATGGGAGGAATCCTCGAATAGTTCGCGTCCGATTGCGCGGACCGGGATGCCTATGCGTCATTCCATTTCCGCCGGGCAGGCCCAGGTAGGCGATGCGTTCGCAGCGCAGGGGAAACAGAGTGCCTTCCGGTTGGTCGAGGGCGTCGATGTGGCAGGGAAACATGGCCGCGGAAAAACACAGGCCCATGAATTCGATCAAACTTTGCGGGCCGTGCATGTCGCGGTTCTCTTCTGGTCAGGACGCTTGCAGGTCTGACTGGTCCACCAGTTGCAGGCCATCGCCGAAGAATGGAAAGCGCCGCCATCCGTACTCCCGTTGCTCCAATGCATGGGCTGCGGCATTAGGAAGGGTAGCAGCAAATGGAGGATCACGGCCTGGTCGGCCGTCCCTCCCTCCCCAACGGGAAAAAGGCGCCTGCAGCTACCCCGTTGATCGCCAAGGAATCACCAGCGACGGTCTTGCGTGGCTCGCGCTGTCGGTCCAGCCAGGCCAGGGGGCCGGAATGCTCCTTCAATACCGCCAGAATCTGGCGGACGGGCGTTGCGCAGCTGGCGCCATGGGGATGGAAGCCGCGAGGCGGATGCTGACCGGTCGCCTCACATTCGGTTCCGCCGTTCGCGGCCGCGGAGCCTCCTCAGTTCTCGCCCGCCTGTGTCAGCCGCGCCCCGCAGTGGGAACAGAACTTGGCGCCGGGTTCCAGCTTGCCGCCGCAGCTGGGGCAGAACTGCCGTTGAGCTTGGCCGATGGCCGGCGGTGTCGGGGCGGCTCCAAGCAAGGCCGCTGCGTCGGGGGTGGCGGCCGGTGGCGGGTTGATGCGATTGAGCACGGCGAGCCGCTGCAGGTCTGAATCCGCCTGGGGGGCCACGATGGAAGCCTGCTGGGTGGCGAACTGGGCCAGGCGCTGGGCGAGCCGCTGGGCTTCGTCCTGCAGTCCGCGGATCGACATCAGCGAGCGCGGCGTGTCGGGACCAAAGCACACGCTCTCCACTTCCGCCACCCACAGCCGCAGCGTCATGTCTTCCACGTTGACCAGATCCTTCTCGGTCTTGACCCGGTCATGCAGCAGGGCGCCGATACTGCTCTTGGCGCGCTGGAAGTTGCCGTGGCATTCCAGCCAGTAGATGCGGGAGATAAATTCGAAGCGCCGCCACAG
>VEPB01000327.1 GCA_012026715.1 Methylococcaceae bacterium
GATGTGCGACGGGGTGAAGTCGGTGTCGCGCACGATCGTCTGGTGCCAGGTGCCGTCCTGCTCGGTGAAGTAGGAAGCGCCCCAGTAGATGGCCCACGCGTAGGCGAACAGCCAGATCAGGTGGGTCATATTGCGGCGCAACTCTTCACGCGGAGTGATGGACGCCAGGTTGCGGTCGCGGGTCTTCCAGATGTAGCCCCACAGCATCGAGGCCACGATGATTTCCGCGACGATCTCGTAGTACAGGAAGTTCATCCAGTAGGTTTCGAACTCCGGAGCGAAGGAGTCGAGACCGGCAGACCAGCCGAAGACACCTTCATACCAACGGACCCACATGTAGAAAACAACGTAGACCAAGAAAGCAAAGCTCAGCCACTTCAGGTCGAGAAGCGGCTTTTCCTGTGCGCCGACGCCTTCAACTGTCGTTGCAGCCATTATTAACCTCCTAAAAGTAAGTGAATTAAGGGAAACTCTTGGTTCCCCACAGCTTGACTGCCTCCTGCAAAACCGACCGCGTTAGTGGTGGCGGTCGATGGCCCCTCCGCTGAGCGTGCGACACTTTGTCACACCCATATTTCACTGTCAATAATTAGGGTAACTTTTTTCCACG
Source organism: Methylococcaceae bacterium (assembly GCA_012026715.1). Lineage (GTDB taxonomy): Bacteria > Pseudomonadota > Gammaproteobacteria > Methylococcales > Methylococcaceae > VEPB01. Next base: position 611 of record VEPB01000327.1, read on the forward strand.
TAGTTTTTATGTTTTTAATTTGAAAGGTTTTTATAGTCCACGTTAAGGATGAGATTATTCCCGAGACCAACAGTTCGCCCTGCGACTCCGAATCTGAGCGCTGACGCCCCGGACAAAGACAGCCCTTCATCTTGGCCGCCAAGCATCGTGCTTGACGGAGCAAATCCGGCCTGGCGCTGCTGGCAAGGTCACCTCGCGTGACATTTGCCAGTCGCCGACTCCCCGGCAGTCGCCAGTACGATACGATCAAGACCGCTGTGATGAAGATCAGAGCTGCCATTGAAGGACAACACGTCCCAACGGTTGCAGCGAGGGTCGCAAGCGGGCCCACGCCCACGACGTATTCAGTCAGCTCAACAATCGCGATACTTGGCGGTTATCCCGTGACAGATACCTACATTTCTAGACTTTAAGCGCGAATCTCTGCAGAATAACGACGGTTCCGCACTCTTTCGATATGGCATCGGTCGGCGTTTGATGGCTCGCATCCTGGTTCTGAATGGCCCGAACCTTAATCTGCTTGGCATCCGGGAACCGCAGATTTATGGCCGGTTAACTCTCAACGACATCGAGCGCTCCCTTGAGGAGCAGGCCATCGCCGCCGGACACTCCGTCGAATGCCTGCAGAGCAATGCTGAATACGTGCTGATCGACCGTATTCACCGGGGTCTGCAAGACGATACCGCCTTTATTGTCATCAATCCGGGCGGGCTGACCCATACCAGCGTCGCTCTTCGTGACGCATTGCTGGCGACCAAAATCCCCTTTATCGAAGTACACCTTTCCAACGTGCACGCCCGCGAAGCGTTCCGCAAACATTCCTACCTGTCCGACGTCGCTCGCGGCGTCATCTGCGGACTCGGCGTGCTCGGATATCGGCTGGCCTTGCAGGCTGCCATCCACGAACTAGAACAACAACAGGTTATTGCGCATGGACATTAGAAAAATAAAGAAGCTGATCGAGCTGATCGAAGAATCCGATATCGCCGAGATCGAAATCAAGGAAGGCGAGGAATCGGTCCGGTTGAGCCGCTACTCCAGCGTGCCGATGCAATTGGCTGCAGCCCCCGTGATGGCTTCGCCACCCCAGTTTGCGCCGGCTCGGACAGCAACCGACAGCGACGGCGAGAGCGAAGTCGCCAAAGAACCCAGTGGGCACCTGGTCCGCTCACCGATGGTCGGAACCTTCTATCGGGCGCCAACGCCAGGCGCCAAGCCCTTCGTGGAAGTCGGCCATCGCGTCAGCGCGGGCGACACGCTCTGCATCATCGAGGCCATGAAAATCCTCAACCAGATCGACGCCGACAAATCCGGCGTGATCTCAAAAATCCTGGTGGAAAACGCCCAACCGGTGGAATACAACCAGCCCCTGTTCGTCATCGAATAGGCAGCGCCCCGCATCCACCGTCGCCCAGTTCCCATCAGGTATTGCCATGCTCGGTAAAATCGTCATCGCCAATCGCGGCGAGATAGCCCTTCGGATCTTGCGCGCCTGCCGGGAACTCGGCATCAAGGCCGTCGCCGTTCACTCCGAGGCCGACCGCGACCTCAAGCACGTCCGTCTGGCCGACGAATCGGTCTGCATCGGACCGGCCCCGTCCAAGGACAGCTACCTCAACGTGCCGGCCATCATCAGCGCGGCCGAGGTGACCGACGCCGTCGCCATCCATCCGGGCTACGGATTCCTGTCGGAGAACGCCGACTTCGCCGAAAAAGTGATCCAAAGCGGTTTTGTCTTCATCGGGCCCAAGCCTGAAACCATCCGGCTGATGGGCGACAAAGTTTCCGCCATCGAAGCCATGAAGAAATCAGGCATCCCCTGCTTGCCGGGTTCGGACGGCCCCCTCACCGACGACTACGACGCGACCCTCAGAATCGCCAAACGGATCGGCTTCCCGGTCATCATCAAAGCGGCTGGCGGCGGCGGCGGCCGCGGCATGCGGGTGGTGCACGGCGAAGCCGCGCTGCACAGTTCCATCAGCCTCACCAAGGGCGAGGCGGCGGCTGCCTTCGGCAATGATACGGTCTACATGGAGAAGTTTTTGGAGAACCCGCGCCACATCGAGTTCCAGGTGATTGCCGACAGTCACGGCAACGTCATTCATCTCGGAGAACGCGATTGCTCCACCCAACGCCGCCACCAGAAGGTGGTGGAAGAAGCGCCAGCCCCCGGCATCAGCGCCAGCAAGCGCCACGAAATGGGGCAGCGCTGTGTTCAGGCCTGCAAGGAAATCGGCTATCTGGGCGCCGGAACCTTTGAGTTCCTGTATCAGGATGGCGAATTTTATTTCATCGAAATGAACACCCGGGTTCAGGTGGAACACCCGGTCACCGAGATGATCACCGGCTTCGACATCGTCAAGGAGCAGTTGCGCATCGCTGCCGGCGAGCCCCTGTCGATCCGCCAGGACGACGTGATCCTCACCGGCCATGCCATCGAGTGCCGGCTCAATGCGGAAGATCCCACCAACTTCATGCCCTCGCCCGGCCTGATCGAGCAGTTCCACATGCCCGGCGGTCCGGGCATTCGGGTCGAAACCCACATTTACAACGGCTACCGGGTCCCACCCTATTACGATTCAATGATCGGCAAGCTCATTGCCCATGGAGAGACCCGCGAAAGCGCCATCGCGAGGATGCGCACCGCGCTCAACGAGATGGTCATCGGCGGCATCAAATGCAATATTCCCCTACTGCTGGACATCATCAACGACAAGGCCTTCCAGCAAGGTGGACAGAACATCCACTACCTGGAACAGAAATTGGGGCTTAAACACTGAACCCCCAGTTGCTAACCGGCGCCCTCCCCGCCAAGCCGCCGATTCCACCTCGACCAATAACCCAGCACACCTCACCCCAAGAGCCATGACAAGAACCGGGGCTTCGCGCATTAGGCCGAACGGCCGGTAATTACTCGCAGCAGGTTCAGCCTTGCCCGGCATCAAGCCATACAGGCAGAGGAACGCAGCCGCTTGAGCAAGCTCTCGACGCGGCGAGGATCCAAGGCTGAACTGCGCTGGGCGTTCACACATAGCCCCCCGCGGAAACCCAAATAGCCGGGCTCCAGTTCCAGCAACGGGTCGATGTCCGCCTCCCGCAACGATCCCGCCAGCCCGGTCAATAGGCCCAGATCGCGGCTGAGTCGGACGAATTCGCGCAGAAACCGCGCCCCGCAACAAGCGGTGAGGGGCCCCGCCGACTTATCCATGGTATCGAGCATGACGCCGGCGAAACCGTTGGACGCCAAAGTCGGCAGCACCGCCAGATCGGGGCTCTGATCGCCGAACAGCACGGCTACCAGCCGAGTACCGGAAGTGGCCAGACCGGAGCACGCATCGATGCAGCCAAACCAGTCACCGTCGGGAAAGAATCCCACCTTGACGTAATCCACCCCGGTCGCAGCCATCGCTCGACCGGCTTCCAGCACCGTCGCCGGCTCCATGGGGAGATCACCGACGGTCGCGCTCACCGGACGGCGGCCTGCCACAGCCGACACGATCCGCCTCACCTCCTTCGTGGGCAGGGCCCCGAGGGCGCCCGCGGATGGCGCCTTCAAGTCGATCAGATCGACGCCGGACTCCAACACCAGCAAGGCTTCGTCCAGATTCTGGACGCTCGCGAGCATCATGGTCATGACACACCCTCGGCAACGGCGGCACGGTACCCCTCGATGTACTCCATTAGCCAACCCCAAGCCTCCAGTTCCCGGGGGCCGGCGCATTTCTCCAATCCGATACGGAGATAGTCCAGTTCGCGATCGATCTTGGCGTGGCTCAACCGGTCCAGCCGACTGGCGAGGATGGCCGCTTCCAGCACGGCAGACTGAGCGCGGTTGTAACCCGGAAAAGGTGCATGGGCAGCCTGGTGAATCTCGCGACAGAACAGGCGGGGCCTGACCGGATCGTCTTCCCAATGATCCAACGTCAACTCCACATGGGACAGGGTCTGCGCCAAACGCACGCACGGAACCCGCTCCGCCGGCACCAGGGGCCAGTCGCGCCGGCCCGTCAGACA
>VEPB01000345.1 GCA_012026715.1 Methylococcaceae bacterium
AAACCGATGAGCAAGAACATGAGCAGAAAACCGATGAGGGTCATGCCCCCCTGCCCTTCGCGATAGCGCGCCATACCCCCTCCCGATCAATGCAAGATGGTACCCAGCCGGCCGAAGCCCACTCCACCGGCATCCCAGTCCCAGTTCATCCAGATGAAGAAAGCCCGCCCCACCAGATTCCCCTCCGGCACCGTTCCCCAATAGCGGCTGTCGTTGCTGTTGTCGCGGTTGTCGCCCATCACGAAATACTGGCCGGGCGGCACCGTGAACTCCCCCTGAACCGTGGGCTGTCCGTCCCGGATGAGAATATCATGGGTCACTTCGGGCAGATCCTCCGACAACAACACCGCGCCGGTCATTTCCTTGCCCTTGCCGACACCGCGATATTCGCTGATGGGGGTCTGCTTGACCGGTTGGCCGTTGACGGTCAGTTGCTTGTTGTAATATCCGATGCGGTCGCCGGGGACGCCGATCAGACGTTTAATGTAGTTGACCGAAGGATCCTTGGGAAACCGGAACACCACGATGTCGCCCCGCTTCGGCTCGCCCATCTCCACCACCTTGTCGTTCAGCACCGGCAGGCGGACACCGTAGGTGTACTTGTTGACCAGGATGAAGTCGCCAGTGAGCAGGGTAGGCATCATCGAATTGGACGGGATGCGGAACGGTTCCACCAGGAAGGATCGCAGCAGCAGCACGATGAAGATCACCGGAAAGAACGACTTGGCGTATTCCACCAGGATAGGCTCGGGATGCTGTTCGTCCGTCACCCGCCCGGTGATCTTGAGGTAGATCGCATAGGCGAGCCAGATGGCGCCGGTGATGGCGCTGGCCAGGACCAGAAACAGTGAAAAGTCGATGTTCATCAGGAATCCTTGTTGACTTTGAGTACGGCGAGAAACGCTTCCTGGGGGATATCGATCTTCCCGACCTGCTTCATGCGCTTCTTGCCGGCTTTTTGTTTTTCCAACAGCTTCTTCTTGCGGGTGATGTCGCCGCCGTAACACTTGGCCAGCACGTTCTTGCGCATGGCCTTGACGGTGGAACGGGCGATGATCTTGGAGCCGATCGCCGCCTGGATGGCGACTTCGTACATCTGGCGCGGAATCAAATCCTTCATGCGCTCAACCAGGTCGCGGCCGCGGCTCTCGCTGAGGCTGCGGTGGCAGATCAACGACAGGGCGTCCACCTTCTCCCCGTTGATCAGCACATCCAGCTTGACCATGGGCGCGCTCTGGAACCGCAGGAACTCATAGTCAAAAGAGGCGAAACCACGGCTGACCGATTTGAGCCGGTCGAAGAAGTCCAGCACCACCTCCGACAACGGCAGTTCGAAGGCAATGGACACCTGGCTGCCCATATACTGCATCTTCTTCTGGACGCCGCGCTTCTCGATGCAGAGCGTGATCACAGCGCCGAGATAATCCTGCGGCACCAGGATATTGGCCTGGATGATGGGTTCCAGGATGTCCTCGATCTCGCTGGGCAACGGCAGCTTGGAGGGATTGTCGATCTGCACGGTTTCGCCGCCGGTGGTGATCACCTGGTAAATCACCGTCGGAGCGGAGGTGATCAGATCCAGATCGTACTCCCGCTCCAGCCGCTCCTGGATGATCTCCATGTGCAGCATGCCGAGGAAGCCGATGCGGAAACCAAAGCCAAGCGCCTGGGACGTTTCCGGCTCGTACTGCAGGGCAGCGTCGTTGAGCCGCAGTTTGCTCAAGGCTTCCCGCAGGTCTTCGTAATCGTCCGCTTCCACCGGGAAGATGCCGGCGAACACCCGCGGCTGCACCTGCTGGAAGCCCGGCAGCGATTCGCTGGCGGGGTTGTCGGTCCCGGTGATGGTATCGCCCACCGGCGCGCCGAAGATATCCTTGATGGAAGCCACCACGAAACCCACCTCGCCCGGCCCCAGCTCGTCGCGATCCTCGCGCTTGGGGGTAAACACCCCCACCTTGTCCACCTGATGGCTGCGCCCGGTGGACAGGATGGTGATCTTCTGCTTGCGGGCGATCCGGCCGTTGCCCACCCGCACCAGGGACACGACCCCCAGGTAGTTGTCGAACCAGGAGTCGATGATCAGCGCCTGCAAGGGTGCGTCGGCCTTACCTTGGGGCGGCGGAATGCGTTCCACCAACTGCTCTAGCACGTCGGTGACGTTCAGACCAGTCTTGGCGCTGATGCGCGGCGCGTCGTGGGCCGGCACTCCGATGATATCCTCGATTTCCTTGATCACCTTGTCGGGATCGGCCGAGGGCAGGTCGATCTTGTTCAGGACCGGCAGCACCTCCAACCCCTGCTCGATGGCGGTGTAGCAGTTGGCCACGCTCTGTGCCTCCACGCCTTGAGCGGCATCCACCACCAGCAACGCGCCCTCGCAGGCCGCCAGGGAACGGGAGACTTCGTAGGAGAAGTCCACGTGTCCCGGCGTGTCGATGAAATTGAGCTGGTAGGTCTCGCCATTGCCGGCCAGATAGTCCAGGGTGACGCTCTGGGCCTTGATGGTTATGCCCCGCTCCCGCTCGATGTCCATGGAATCGAGCACCTGCTCGGCCATTTCCCGGTCGCTGAGGCCTCCGCACAACTGGATGAAGCGATCCGCCAGTGTCGATTTGCCGTGGTCGATATGCGCAATGATGGAAAAGTTTCGAATGTGGCTTAGATCGGTCACGGGTTCAATCGGCTAATTTCAGGGCGAGGAAAATCGAACCGCCACGGCGCTGAACCAGTGCGGCGATGGATTTTCCTTTCGGCAAGGCTTTGATGATTTCATTGGCGTGTTTGACGTCCTTGATGACATGGTCCTGCAACCGCAACAGCACATCGCCGCGACGAATGCCGGCATCGAACGCGGGACCGGGCTTCACCTCCTTGACCAGAACCCCGTTTTCCGGCACTTCCAGTTGATCGCGCATTTCCTTGGTCAGGTTGGACAGCGACAGTCCCAGACGATCGACCTTTTCTCCGCCCGGAACGGCTTCCTGAGCCAGGACCGGTTCGTCGTCGTCAGGCAGCGAACCGATCTTCACGGTCAATTCCTTGGGCTGGCCCTGGCGGATGATCTTGATGCTGGCACTGTCGCCCACTTTGGTCATGCCGACCAGCGGCGGCAGCGCCGACGACAGCACGATTTCCTGCTTATTGAATTCGGTGATGATGTCGCCCACCTGCAAGCCGGCGGCCTCCGCCGGACCCTTGGGCAGAATCTTGGCAACCAGGGCGCCCTGGGGCTTCTTCATGCCGAAGGACTCCGCCAATTCCCGGGTGACATCCTGGATCTGCACCCCCAACCAGCCTCGCGACACATGGCCGCTCGCCTTGAGCTGGTCCACCACCTTCATCGCCACTTCGATGGGAATGGCGAAGGAAAGCCCCATGAAACCGCCGGTACGGCTGTAAATCTGGGAATTGACCCCGATCACCTCGCCGTCCATGTTGAACAGCGGGCCGCCGGAATTGCCCGGATTGATGGCCACGTCGGTCTGGATGAACGGCACGTAATTATCGCTGGGCAGACTTCTTCCCTTGGCGCTGACGATGCCGGCGGTCACCGAATGTTCGAAGCCGAACGGAGACCCGATCGCCAACACCCATTCACCGACTTTCAGTGGCTCCGACGATCCCAGCTTGACTACCGGCAGATCCGTCCCTTCAATTTTCAGCAGTGCGATATCGGATCGCTTGTCGGACCCGACCACTTTGGCCACGCTCTCGCGCCGGTCCTGCAGCCGCACCACGATTTCATCGGCATCCTTGACCACGTGATGGTTGGTGATGATATAGCCGTCCTGGGAAATGATGAAGCCCGAGCCGAGGGATTTCACCTCGCTGGGCCCGGCGCCGTTGCCGCCGCCTTCCCCGAAGTAGTGCCGGAAAAAGTCGTCGAACGGTGTGCCTTCGGGAATTTCCATGCCTTCCGGCAACTGCGGCTGGTCGCTAGCGGCCACTTTCTGGGTGGTACTGATGTTCACCACTGCCGTATTGTACTTTTCCACCAACTGGGTGAAATCCGGCGGCAAGGAACCCCCGGCGGCGCACGGCCGAACCAGCAGCAGCATGGACAGGACGAAACCGGCCCGGAAAATCTTCAACATGACTGACTCCGAAGTCGTCGACGGAATAATGAAAGAATGGCGGAAATGGATCAGGCCAGTTTCCGCAGAATGACAGGGTCTAGCTTGTTTCCCCGATGCATGCGCAGCACGCCGAATCCGACGGCCAGGCCGGCAATGCCGCCACCCGCCGCCGCCAGATCGGCCGATCCGGCCAGCATCGATGCAACCCGCGAAGCGGTGAGCGCCCCCACTAGCAGCGTCACCAAAGGCAGCAGATAAACCAGGAAAGACAACCCCAAAAGCTCCCGTTCCTCGATTCCCAGAAGCAAACGGTCGCCGGGATTTAATTCGTTATAACCCGGCTGCATCGGAAGTCGCAGGATCGCCTCCCGCTGAAACGCCTTCCCCAGGGCGGCGGAAGAGCAGGTCTGGGTGCAACCGCTGCAACCCGCTGCGGTGCGCCTCATTACGCTAATGCCGCCCGAATCCACGGCGGTGACCACGACTTCCTCTTCGATCACGGCGTGGGTCCCGACGACTGTTGCCGAATCCCGTTGGCGATGGCCTGCACGGTGCTTTCCGGCACCTCCCCGATGACCGTGATCAAGTGCTTGTCCAGCTTCCGTGCAGCCGAGTTGATGGCGCCGACCTTGCCCGGATGCCCAACCACGAAGTCGTCCTTCATGTCGTCGACATAGATGGAAACGGACGCCAAACCGTCGCTCAGCATGATGTGGTCGACCGTGCTGTTATCGGTGGAACGCCGCAGACGCGAGTAAGACATCATGTGGAAGCCATCGGGTACGCCTTCCAGCGTCCATTGCAGCGAATCCGCGTTGAGCGCCTGATGCTCTTTCACCTGCCAACTGGCATCGGTGCGGGTGGACGGTTCCAGAGCTTCGGGGGGAAGCTGCGGCTCCACGGAGATGGAGGTGAACACTACCTGTTCCACGGACTGATTGGCATCGTCGATGAGTTCCAACTTGAGCGGCAGCTTGGACGCCAGATCGACCCACAGCCGCCGGCCATAGCGATAACCGTCCCGGGGATCGATCCGCACCAGTTGCGCGGTCTTCTGGGCGACCACCTCGGTTTCGCCGAGGCTAAACCGGTAAAGCCCCTGGAGTTGGGTCAAATCGTCGGGGATGTCCAGCAAGATCGAGCGCCTGGACGAGCGAGCCTCGGTCGCCACGGTGTGGGTATCCGGGAAATAGCAGGTGACCTTTTGTGCGTTTCTGACCACTTCCCGCAGCGGCGTGTTGGTGGACAACATGCGCTCTCGCTCCACACCGTCCGCCACCGAGTGGAACACCTGAAAGCTTTCCAACTGCTGATCTTTGAGATAGACCACCGATCCACGGTAATTGAGCCGTTCCACGGCGCGGCGCATGTCTGCCAACAAGACTGACGCATCGCCCGCATCACCGGCCACGGCCAACCAGGAAATCAACCCTATACCCATGGCACAAGCAAGGACAATCCCCCGATTTTTTACTGCCTTGCCAGACGCCATGTGATGAAATTTCTCGTTAACGGTGGTTGACGCTGACCAGGCGGGCGTAGGGCAACAGCCCTCCGGTGCCAGCCAATTGCGCGGACTCGTTGTGGACCAACAAATAATCGTCAAAACGGGACTGGGCCGTGGTCACCCCGCGGATGCGATCCAAACCCGACTGCTGCGCCAAGGACATTGGGGTCGGCACGGCAAACACGTGCTGGGCATTGTTCAGGAATGATTTGCCGACCACCAGCGCCGCAGCCACCAAAGATGCGGCCAAGGCATAACTGACCAGCCGCTGGCGCGACCTCGAAGCTGCCGCTGGCCGCGGCGCCAGGACGATTGGCTCTTCGTCGAGCGCGGCGCTGACCCGTTTCCAGAGGTCGGTCCCGCCGGCGCCGGCCGATCCGGTGCGTATCACATGGCCAATGGCGTTGTAACGCGCCAAGGTCGACTTCATTTCCTCGTCATCCTTGACTGCCGCGAGCAACCGCGCCATGTCGCGATCGTCGAACTCGTTATCCAACCAACTGGACAGCTGCTCTTTCATGCCTTGATCTCCGGGATTCATAAAGCTGGTCTAACCTCAAGATTTGATTTTCCGGTCGATGGCTTCGCGCGCCCTGAATATGCGCGATCTCACCGTCCCCACCGGACAATTCATGGCTTCGGCGATTTCGTCATAACTGAGACCGTCGAACTCCCGCAGCGTGATAGCCTCCCTCAATTCTTCGGGGAGATCGTCCAGCGCCGATTGGATGATCCGGGCCAACTCTTCCGTCAAAACAACGCCTTCGGGCGTTTCCGTGTCTTTCAGACCGGTCGCCGACTCAAATTGTTCCGCCGACTCGATGTCGATATCGTCATCCGATGGCCGCCGGGCGCGGGACGCGAGGTGGTTTTTCGCGGTATTGATCGCGATCCGGTAGATCCAGGTATAAAAAGCGCTATCACCGCGAAAACTCGGCAGAGCCCGGTAAGCCTTGATGAAGGTCTCCTGGGCGACGTCCTGAGCCTCGTAGGGATCTCGGACATAGCGGTTCACCAACTGCACGATCTTGTGTTGGTACTTGATCACCAACAGGTCGAACGATTTCTTGTCGCCCGCCTGAACCCGCCGGACCAGCTCTTCGTCGGCGACTTCAACCATCGCGCCCGTCCCTCGGCAGCACGTTCTCGCCGACTGAGCTTAGCGGATTTCCGCAGGACGGGCTCCGCCGAACACGGCTCTGGTCGGACGGCAAGAGGGAGGAAATCATCGGTCGAGATCAGCGGGCTTCGGCTTAAGGGTGCGATTTATGACAACCGGATGGAACGAACCATCCGCCCATTATCTTCCATAGTGGACTAGGCAGACAACGCGGCGGGATTTATCTTGTAACATTTCCTTCATCTATCACAGACGCTTCCCCATGGAGTCATCCTCTCACTCCGCCTATGACGTCCTGGTCGTGGGCAGTGGCGCGGCCGGCCTCAGCCTGGCACTGCGCCTGGCCGACCGCTACCGGATCGGCCTGCTTTCCAAGGTGTCCCTGCCCGAAAGCAACACCTTGTACGCCCAAGGCGGCATTTCCGCAGTGGTCGACGAGCACGACTCCATCGAATCGCACATCCAGGATACCTTGATCGCCGGTGCCGGCCTGTGCGATCCCGACATCGTCCGGCTGGTGGTGTCCGAAGGCAAATCCTGCATCCAGTGGCTGTTGGATCATGGCGTTCCATTCACCGAAGTCATCAACGAATCCGGCACGGCTCATCTGCACCTGACCCGCGAAGGCGGACATACCCACCGCCGGGTGGTCCACGCGGCGGACGCGACCGGCCGGGCCATCGAGACCTCGTTGGAGCACCATGCGCGGCGGCATCCGGGCATCCAGATTCTCGAACACCACAACGTCATCGACCTGATCACCGCCAACAAGCTAGGCTTGCCCGGCAAGCGGGTATTCGGGGCCTATGCCCTTGATACCCAAAGTCACCGGGTAAAGACGCTGCCGGCCAAAGTCGTCGCCCTGGCGACCGGCGGCGCCAGCAAGGTCTATCTCTACACCAGCAACCCCGACGTATCCACCGGCGACGGTGTCGCTTTGGCCTGGCGGGCCGGCGCCCAGGTCGCCAACATGGAATTCATCCAGTTTCACCCCACCTGTCTGTACCACCCCCACGCCCGCTCCTTCCTCATCTCCGAAGCGGTGCGGGGCGAAGGCGGCAAACTGATTCTTCCCGATGGCACGCCCTTCATGCACAAGTTCGACCCACGCGGCGAACTGGCACCCCGCGACATCGTCGCCCGCGCCATCGACCACGAGATGAAGCGCCTGGGTATCGACTGTGTGTATCTGGACATCAGCCACCAGCCGGCCGACTTCATCATCAATCACTTCCCCACCATCCACGCCCGCTGCCTGGAACTCGGCATCGACATGACGCGCCAGGCCATCCCGGTGGTGCCCGCGGCTCACTATGTGTGCGGGGGGGTGCTGACCAACAATTATGCCCGAACCGATGTGGACGGACTCTATGCGCTGGGTGAAACCGCCTGCACCGGACTGCACGGCGCCAACCGCATGGCCAGCAACTCCCTGCTGGAATGCCTGGTGTTCGCCAAGCAGGCAGCAGAACACATCGCCGGCGGCCTGGCGGCGCTACCGGCGCCTCCGCCGCTCCCGGAATGGGACGAATCCCAGGTGAGCGATTCCGACGAGGAAGTGGTGGTATCCCACAACTGGGACGAGATTCGCCGCTTCATGTGGGACTACGTGGGCATCGTGCGCACCAACAAACGGTTGGAACGGGCCATGCATCGAGTGGACTTGCTCAAGCAGGAGATCGCCGAGTACTACGGGCATTTCCGGGTGACCAGCGACTTGCTGGAGCTGCGCAACCTGGTCACCGTGGCGGAGCTGATCATCCGCTCCGCCCGGCAGCGCCAGGAGAGCCGCGGCCTCCACTACAGCCTGGACTACCCCTGGTGCGAGCCGGACAGCCGCGCCGAGAACACGGTGCTGGAGCCCTGATGGCCCGCCGGATGGAACGGACTGCTCAGTCCCTGCGATACACTAAACGTATGGGTTCAAGAGTGGGACGCCTGCGCCCCGAAAATTTACCACGTTGCGATTGATCACCGTCAGATCGGGGATCAGCGCGATTGCTGAGCTCCGGAACTGGGCGAGCCAGCCCCGGAACTCGCTTGATCCAACGGCGAGGCGGTACCCCAATCCCATTGGCGGGACTATCACCGGCCGACTTCAGTCCTCATACCCCAGCGTCCTCGGGTCGGTTTCACCAAAACTCAGGAACCAGGGGTTTAGCAGCGGACCGCCGGCGGCGGCAGCGGGAACGAAGACATCGTAAGCCTTGGTCTTTACGTTGTAGCGCCGGACTTCGCCGGTGTTATTGATGGGGACGAACAGCCGCCCCTTCGGCCCGAACAGCAGCGATTGCGCGAAGCTGCGAGGCTGACCGACCTGGTCCAGATCGATCTGGTCGAGACAAGCCCCCGTTCTGCCGTCAAGGATCAACACCTTGTCGGTATCGTCGGCGTCCGCCCGGAAGGTGGTGACATAGAGCCGCCGATCGGGGCCAAACACCAAGCCTTCGGGCCGGTGCAGGAACGCCGCGCACCCGCCAGCCAGGTGACTGGCGAAGACATCCTTGAACTTGCCGGTTCTCGGGTTGAAACGCAGCACATAACCGGCCAGGGGATCCCCCGCTAGTAGACCCGTGACCGAGACATAGAGCAGCCCATCCGGGCCGCGCACGATGCCGCGCGGGAAAAAGTTGCCGGAAAAGCCGGTGGTGTCCAAATTGCCCAGAAACGCGCCGGAGCCGGAATCGTAGCTGGCGACGCGTCCGCCGTCGTGATCCGCGACATAGACCGTGTTGTCGCCGCCTCGAATCAACCCGCGCGGCGCGAATGGGGCATTGGCGTCGCAACTGCGGCCGAGTGGCGGGTTGCACGGCACCAGCGCACCGAGGAATCCGCCGTTGGTTTGCCGGTAATTCAGAATCTCGCCCGCAAACGCCTGATCCACGTTCTGATTGGCCACCACCAGCCGGCCTTGGGTAAAGATCAGCCCTCGTGGCCCGTTGACGCCGCCGCTGCCCGGCCCTACGAAGGTCCCTTGATAGGCTCCGGTGTCGGCGTTGAATCGTTTGACCGTATCGTCGCCGCCATCGGTGATGTACAGCGAATCCGCGGCCCAAGCTCCGGCAAATGGAATGAGCGTCATCGCCCATAGCGCGAATGCAATCGCTCTGAGCGCCCTCATGCCCTTGGATGGCTTGGCGTTGATATTCATGGCTGGCCTCCTGGTTATTGTCGTTATGCAGGGCCGATTGCCTGCGTGACGACGCTACTCCGGGGGCACTTACAGATCGGTTACACGGCTGGACAGCTGGAAGGCTGTCCTTGAATTTCACATCGTTAACCCTCAGTCCGCAAACAGCCGGGCGCGAAGCGGAACCAGCGCCGAAGGGTGCTGGCTTCCCAGCATCACCGCGCAATTGCGGTAGGCGTCGCGAGCCTCGGCGAGGCGGTCTTGGGCCAGATAGCTTTCGATCAGGCGCTGATGGAAGGCTTCCGAGGTTTCGTCGACGGCGATGCCGCGCAGATAGCAGTCCGCCGCGCTCGGATGATCGCCCAACGCCTCGAACCGGCCGGCGGCCCGCAGCAGCTGATCGCGGAACATGAGCCGCAGCCGTTCACGCCGGGCGCGCGCGCAGGTCAGCTGGCAATCCTGCAAAAATTCGCCTTGGTAGAGCGGCAGCGCATCGCGGCACCGCTCGTGAGCGGAGACGCCAGTGTCTGCGTTGCGGCTGGCCTCGGCTGGCGCCATGAACCTTTCGAAAGCCCAGACGTCCACCCACACCCGGCCCGAGTCCAGCAGAAAATAGCCGTCGCGGGCCTGCAACGCGTCGGCGTGGCCGAGCAGCTTGCGCAGCCGGTGGATGTTGACCGACAAGGCCTGTTTCGCCAGATCGCCGTCGGATTCCGGCCAGAGGGTATCCAGCAGGAATTCCTTAGGCACCTCGTGGCTGCGAAAGCACAGCATGGCCATGAGCAACTCCAGCGGTTTTTGCTGCGCTTTGCCCTCCGTCGAGACTTTCATTCCGTCGCGGATGATCTGGAGGTGCCCGAAGACATGGATGCGCAGAGGCCACGGCCAGTTGTCCGGCACGCGCCCGGAGTCTGGCGCCGGCAGCTCGCTGCGGCGGATCATCTCCAGCGCGTGGTCGGTTTCGATGCCGGCTTCCAGCGCCTTGGCATACATCTCCGCCGCCCGCGCCGGCCCCCAATGAAACACCATGCCGATGCCGCCACGTTCCCGGCTCAAGGCCAGCGCCGACCGCAGCGCTTGCCGTCCGGTTTCCGTGTCGCTATGAGTAAAGGCGGCATGGGCCTCGGTGATCAGGCACAAGAATTCCAGGTGAGCGCTGTCGATGTTGGCAGCCAGGTGTCGCACCTGTTGCAGGTACGACCGAGCCTCTTCCTGCCGACCGAGCGGGTGGAGTATGGAGGCCAGCGTCACATGAACCTGCGCCTGGGGAACCGGAGAACCGGCGTCCTCCGCCATGGCGAGCGAGGTGAGGCCTTGTTGCAAGGCTTCGGCCAGATCGCCGCGGTGCTCGGCCAAACGGGCCGCCAGATAGTGATAGTGGCCACCCAACAAGTGGGTATGGAACGGCATCGCCGCCTTCAGGCGTTCCAGGTGCTCGGCCACCTTGTCCAGTTCGCCCAGGGCCGAGTAGCCGTAAACGGCGCCCGCCTCCAGCAAGAAAGTCCAGGCGTACATGCCGGTACGCTCGGCCAAGGCCATGGCCTGAGTCACAAGGTGCACGCACCGCTTGGGCATGCCGAAATACGAGTAGAACGCCGCCAGATAGGCGAAAGCCAATACGGAGGTGAACGGCGGAATGTCAGCCGATTCATGGGCCGATTCCAGAATCGTAGCCAGCTTGCGGCCCCGTGCGAAATCGCCTAGCCATATAACGGGATGCAGCAGGCTTGCGGCCAACAGTTGGCGGGGAACCGGCTCCTGCGTTTCCTGCAGCAGCGAAAACGCCCGCGCCACGGTCTCCTGCAACTCGCATCTTTCCACTCGGCGGAACATCAGCGGCAGACTCATCGTCACTACTCGCAATTCGATCTCGGGCGACGGGAACCGCGGGTGGCGCCCGCGAAGTGCGGCCAACGCGCAGATCCAACGGTCCAGGAGCCGGAAGTCGCGCCACTCCGCCAGATAGCTCTCGACGATACTGGACCAGGTCAGATACAACCCGGCGGCATCGTCGTCGCGCCGGTCGAACAGTGCGAAGGCGCGTTCGAAATCGGCGCGGGCCGCCACCGGGTCGAACGGCGTTTTCGAGGTTCCCAGCCAGTAGAGCAGCCAGGGCGAGGCTTCCCGCAGCGGCGCGGGGATGGCCATCAGTTTTTCGGTGAGCGTGGCATAACGGCCAGCTGCCACCAGCCCCGGAGCTTCGGTCAACACCAGTTCGGTGAGCGCCCCCCAATCACCGATCGAGGCGAGCAAGCGGGCGGCGGCTTCGGGCCGCCCCGCTTCGGCCAGCAGTTCTGCCGCTCGGGACTGCAGTTGCCGCCAGGTTTGCGGCGCCAGGCTTTCCGCCGCGCGCTTCAGCAGGAAGGCCCGAAACAAGGGATGGTATTCGTAGACCGGCTCGTGGCCGCCATGCTGAACCACGAAAAGGCCGCGCCGCTGCAAGTCCGCCAGGAACGTTCCCGCATGGGCGATGCCCGATAGCTCGACCGCATCGGTTTCGGTCAGCCCCGGCAGAACCGCAGTATGCAACAGGACGGTCTGCTCCTGCGGATCGAAACGCTCAAACAGTTCGGTGCTGAAGTAGTCGAACAACAGCTGGTTCGGTTCTCCGGCGAAGTCCTCGGGGATGGCGGGAACACGCTCATCGTCGAGCAGCAGACGGAACCCGGCAAACCATCCCCGGCTCAACCGGTGCAGCTTTTCGATTCGCGAAAGATTCCGCTCAGGCAGCGGGGCGGCGCTGCGATGGCGCGCGTAGGCCTGAGCCTCGTCCAGGGTGAGATTCAATGACGCGCCATCCACAAGGGCGAGTCGCTCGTGCAGTTGCAGGCGGGCAAAGCTGGCGGGGGGTTCGCTGCGGCTCAGGACGAGCAGGCCGAGCGTCGCCGGCAGCTCTTCGGCAAGATCCTGCAACACGCCGTGCAGTGCTGCGTCGGCGGGCAGTTGCTCGTAATTGTCGAGCACCAGCGTGGTGGGAGCGGCGCGCTTGCCGGCCAAGGCTTCGCCATAACGCCGTGCGAAAACCCGCAGGCCCGCCAGGTATTCCGGGGTCAGCGCCGGCAGGGGGGGCGAACGCCGGTCGGCCTGCTGTATGGCCTGGCGCAGATAGTGGAAGAAGGTCGCGATGTCGCCGTCGGCGGCATCCACTTGGTACCAGTAGTGGCGAATCCTGCGTTCGGCCAGGTAGCTGCTGGCGAGGGTGGTCTTCCCCGAGCCGGGCGGTGCGACGATCCAGACGATCGCCCGTTCCCGCAGGGCATCCAGGCGATCAAACAGCCGTTGCCGAAGGATCGGCGAGGACACGCGCGGTCGGGCGATCTTGGCGGAGTCTGCGCGCTCGCGGCTCGCCGATCTCGACATGGCTGGCGCCCCCCTTATCCATTCTCATGTGGGAACGGCGCGATTCTATGTCGTCGGAAAACGGCCTACAAGCAAAGCCGGCCGGCGCGGGTTGGCGGCGCAAAAGTATTTGGGAACTGGCGGGCCGGCCCGGCTGAGCCCGGCCCGTGAAAAATCCTGGCTAATACTGAATGGAAAAACGTCCGCGGTTGTCAGGAACCTGCTCGATAAGCCACTCTCCGCTGACGGATCGGGGTCCGCAGCGCCCGCTCCAGAGCTGCGTCTCCCGAAAACCGCCCACGGAGCGCACCAGTTCAAAATGCTCGCCGGACCAGAAGCCGGTCGCTTTGTCCACACCGATGTCCCGTGAATTTTCGAAGGCCATGGAAGCGGTAAAACACACGCCTTGCCGACAGCGCCGCAGATTCTGGAAGGTGATCTCTCCGGTGAATTGCTGGTTGGGTCCGTTGTGCACGTTGCCGTAAGTCTCGCCTGCGCGGATATGACGCCCGCAATCCTCGCCGAAAGCCTGGCCGGCCATGACCAATGCCGAACTTAAGATGATGAGCCTGAATGTGGCTTGCATGAGAGTGCCTCCTTTAGGGTGCAATGAACGAACCGTGCAGGACGCAAGTCCCGCTGCCTGCCGGAAGGCGGGCGACGTGCCGCCCGCCCGCCGCCCGGCTCATGCTAATTGCCGCAAGTCGCCACGCCCGGCATCCCGCCCGAGGTCGCGATAATGGAGCGCACCGCGAAGTCATTGGCGCCGATGGCGCTGCCCGACTGCAACACGAAGAACAGGAAATCCACATCCCTGAAATCCGGCGCCGACGGTGAGCCGCTAGCGAACTTGGCGAACGGCAAGTCCACGCTGTAGGTGTTGCTGCCGGGCAGGACATTTATCGCGCAACTGGCAATGGATTGGCTGGTTTCGTTGAGATGGGTCCACAGCACCAGGTTGAAGTTGACGGGCACGTCGCTGGCGGTGAAGGTGACGCGGAAGCGGTCGTATCCGGCCAGGTTCAGATTCAACGGCGTCGTGGCATTGGTCAGGCTCTGGCCATAGGACAGCTCCAGGCGCGGGAAGGTCTTGAGGCCGCCGCCCACGACCAGCGGACCGTTGCGCGGCACCTCCAGGGTGCCGGGCTGGTTCAAGGGGTTCTGCGCCGCGCAGTTGGCCGCGGGATCGGTCACGATCAGCCGGGTGCGGCGGGTGCCTCCGGTCATGGTGCCGCTCTTGGTTGCGTCGATCACCCCGCAGTTGCGGCTGCGAAAGTCCAGCGCGCCGCTGCGGAAATTGTCGATCATCAAATCCGCCGGGGTGGGCTCGGCGGTGAGCGCGGTGGTCACGTTACCCGCCACGAACGGCCCGCTGCTGTCCCAGGCGACGATGACGACGTTGTAACTGGCCCCGGCCGCCAGCGGTCCCAACAGCACGGGGGCGATGGGGTCGGTGGGGTGTTGCGGCAGGATGGGATCGCCCGGGGCGCCTTGCGCCGTGAGACTGCCGCTGCCGGTGAACACCGTGCCGCTGAAGCTGTACAGCAGGTCGGGCGGGGCGACGGGGTCGGTGGGAGCTTGCACATCCACGGCGAAGCTGGCGCCCTGCGCCAGTTCGCTGACCGCCCGGGGCGAACCCAGCGCCACCGGCGCCGGATCGCCGGCGCGCTGGGTGTAGAGCTGCAGGCTGCCGCTCAATAGCGAACCGGGATGGACGGGATCTTGGGGAGTGGCAATGCGCACGCCGACGAGCACCGCCAGCGCCTGGGGCAGGTAAAGTGCGAGGCACAAGCCCAAGGCGGCGATGAGGCCGCTGCGGCATGTTTGTTTCAGTGGCCTGGAAGTGTTCGCATACATGGCAGTCTCCTCTGGTTTTCGTGGTGGATAAACGTCGTTCCTCAACAGATGAAATGGACCGCAAAGCTCCACAGGAAGTCGTTGGACGGGCTTTGCGGGTCGCGGCGATCGTCGTGGGCCTGGATGGACACGCTGTCTCCCTCGGCGCAGCCTGCCAGTACCGTGGGCGGATCGGTGGAGTCGTCCACCACCAGCACCGGCACGGCCGCCTTCAGGTCCAGCGGGGTGGCGATCAAGCCCTGGCTATCCGCGCGGGTCTGCGGCAGACCGGTGGGCAATTGGAAGGAGTCGCGAATGGTATTGTTGCCACGGACCTGCACCCGGACGAAGACGACCTCGCCGGCTTCGAACCCGGCCCCGGTGAGGCGGGAAGCGCCTCGATCGAAGGCGAGCGTGGGACGGGACGGCGGCGGCGTTATTGCAGGGAAGAAGACGGCTTTCCGAGCCAAGGCGGAACCGGCGTCGTTGCGGGCGGTCGCCTCGAGCGAGAATCCCACGCCCCGATCGAAGCCGGCACCGGTTTGCGCGGTGTCGCCGCGAAAAATACCGCTGCCCGCTTCGATCGTGGCGGCACCCACCAGGTTGCCGTCGCGAAAAACGGCAAACTCGAATCGATCCACCGCCCGGGGCGTGCCGTGGCCCGCATCCCGGATCAGCACGTCGGCCCGCTGCACCGCGGGCGATGCGCTCACGTTGTTGGGCCGCACGGTGATTTCGGGCGCCAAGGGCACACCGACCAGACGCCGCCAGAGTTCGGCCAAAGAGATGGGCCGATCCGTCAGGCCGAACCGTGCCGCCACCTTCTCGAGTCCGATCGGGCGCTGGACGATCCGGTTCCTGGCGAGATTATGGGTGAAGCGCATGACCATGTTGCCCGCCCGGTTCCCCTCAGGCGACGGCCTCGATCAACTCGCGTACCGTTGCCACGCCCAGCCGCCCGAACGGCGAGCGCAGCCCGAGCCCGGGATCGGCGCCGACAGTGGCCAGCAGCCGCCGGATACTGTATGGGATCGGTTGCGCCGTGATCGTCCCGCTGACTTCCCAATCGCCGTTGCCGGCGAACAAGTCGCCGACGTCGCCCAGGCCCGAGAGCCGGGAAAGCTTTTCCAGCAGATTGCCGGTCTCGCTCATGCGCCGGGACAACCCGAGTCCACCCGGATTGCTGTCGCGCAATTCCCTATGGGAAAACCGGAAGATCGCGGCGCCCAAGGTATCGTCCATGTCGCCGCCGCCGCCGAGCCATTCCCAGACGCTGACGTCCTCGGTGATGGCCCGGGTGACCGCGTCGGTCACGCGATCCTTGATGCCTTGTTCTTCTTCAGGCGTCACATCCTGCTTCTGGATGCCCAAGGTCGGAATCAAGGCATCCAGTTCGCGCTGCAGGGAAGCGTTCAGCGCCTCGTGTCCTTTGCCGATGGCGTCGCCGGGGGTATTGTCCTCCTCCAGCAGGACGACCACGGCACCGACGATGCCAGACACGGTTTCCGGGAAGTTTTCGATCGGGATGGGCTGCAGAAATGTGCGGTACAAGCCCAATTGCGGCGCGATCGGCAGGTCGTCGCCGGCATCCACATTAGTGGCCAGATCGCCCTGATTGCCCGGCGTGGCAACCACCGTGGCCCGGCCTTGCAGCCGGAAGTCGCTGCCGACGCGTACCGTGTCCCCGTCGATCTTGAAAAAGACGGTCCACAAATAGGGTTCCGCATTGCCCGCGCTATCGCCCTCGTCGAAACAATGCACGTTGCGCAACTGCAGCCTGATTCTCAACGGATTGAGCGAGCCCATAAATCCTCCATGATCCTGTGCTATTGCAGGGCGATCAGGATCGGCAGCAGGCCCTGGCCTTCCCGCAGCGGCTGCAGCGCCTTGCCGATCACCGCGCCAAATGCCTGCGACGGATCGCCTGCTTTCATGGCGTGACCCGGGGTTGGCGATGTCGTCAGCAGGTCGCCGATCTCGATCGCGCCATATTGGGTGTCCACTTTGCAAAACACCTTGCCGAGCAGGGCGATGGGCTTCCTGTCCGGCCGCGAGCCTTGCTGGTCCAGGACGATGCCGGGCCGATAGCTCCCCGCGCCGGAGATCACACCGGCGACGCGCCGGTCGTAGGCACGCCAGCTTTGCCGCAGGCGGCCGCTGTCGTCGATCACCATGACCGCGCCGGGTTCGACCCGGTCGCTTGCCCACACGTCGAAATCCTCCGCGCAATCGGCGTTTTCCAGGCGTATGTCGCCGGTGACCTCCACGTCACCCTCGAACCGGCCTGCGAGGCGTCCACCCTGCCCCAACACGCCAATGCCCTGGGCACTGAAGCCGGCGACCCCAACCCCGCTGCCGCGGTTTTCGCCGAACACGCCGCTGTGCCGGTCCGCCTGGGATAGCCCCACCACGCCGTTTCGGCCAAACCGTCCGGAATCGCCGAACACGCCGTCACCTTGCTGGCTTTCACCCTTGATACCGGGTCCCGTCTTGCAGTGAAAACCCGCAATTCCGGCGACCTCCGCATTGTCGCTGTTGCCGCTCAGGGGCGGATTCCTGGCGAGCACAGCGGGATCGCAAGGACCAAGTTCGACGTCGAGAGGCGCAAAGTCATCAGCTGCCATGGTCGTTTCCTTCAGGCTGGATTGTGAACCCGCCGAAAGCCGGTTCGAGGCTGGCCGACGGGAGCGTGAGCACGAAGCCGGCTGCGACTTCTCGATGTCCGAGGACGAAATCCAGTCCGGCCGTGCGCTGCCACCTTAGCGCCGGCGCGGTTACGGATCGCTTACACCAATACGAAATCCGTGGTCTTTCACTTCTCCATACGGAAGATCATGGCCCAGCCTGCCGGTACGCGACCGACCTTCCGACGCACGGCACGGGGATTTAACAAGGGAAGAGGTAAGAGGTAAGGTCCCGGTCAACTCGCCGGAAATTCAGCGGATACAGTGATCGCAGTGCCATTGGGCGAGGATCGTCCGAAACGCAGGGGAAGCTGCGATAGTCGTCACGTGCTTCAAGAAAATAGGTCAACCGCGGGCGATAGCGTTCCAATCCGCCGGGCACCGGAACGATCAGGTCGGCGAGGTCGCTCGGCGCATCCCAGCGCTTGCTGCCGTTGTAAAGCACCATGGGCAACACCGGTGGGAGTCGGCCTTCGGCGGCGAGTTGTCCCGTTCGCACCAAGTCCTGATAAAGCAGACTGAGGTAGGCCAGCATGCGAACCGCCATGTAGCGGTCGACCATCGACTGGAATTCGATGAGTAGGTAACCGGTCATGGCACTCGTGCCACCCGGGATCATGAAAGCACTCGCGCCACGACCGGTTTCCCTCACCCCGGCCCTACCCAGGAACCTGCGGCCCATGGCCGCCTCATTTTCCCTTCTCCCTCTGGGAGAAGGTGGCCCGGAGGGCCGGATGAGGGGAGAGACCGCACGGTTCCAGGGCACAATCCGCGGGCCATGGGGCCGGGCGGTCTCTCCCGGAGGGAGAGGGAGATCAAGGTGTTCGCTTCGCGACTTTCACAGGAATGTAAAGCCATTCCTGTCCCCAGCGAACCCGCCAGATCACATCGTCCTCACGCTCCCTCAAGTCGTCGGTGATGTACGAACCACTGACTTTTTCCAGACTGTTGAAATCCAGATGCCGGACCCAGTCCTCCCGGACGAATCCCCGGATCAGATCCGCCACCATCTGAGGATGGGAAAAGAGCAGTTTGTAGCTGTG
>VEPB01000400.1 GCA_012026715.1 Methylococcaceae bacterium
AGAGGAAGTTCATCCAGTAGGTTTCGAACTCCGGAGCGAAGGAGTCGAGACCGGCAGCCCAGCCGTAAACACCTTCATACCAGCGAACCCACAGGTAGAACACCGTGTAGATCAGAAACGCAAAGCTCAGCCACTTGGTATCGAGCAAGGGCTTATCTTGAGCTGCGACGCCTCCAATGGTTGTTGTAGCCATAGACATACCTCCAGTTAGTTGTGATTTCACCGAACCACTGGCGCAGATCGGTGCCTCTTTCTCTCTTACACTTATTCCTTTCTTATTAATTAGGCTATTCACCTACCCTAGTCCCAGGGTGCGGAGGAGTCTATCACTAACGAATGGGGTGTCAAGAAAACAATACTTACATTTTTTATATGGGAATTACTCTGGCAGGATCACCACCAAGAAGGCTTTTACACAATCTGTAAATGGTATTTAAAAGACCAAACACACTGCTAAAGCCATGCTATAGATATGGCTATTTTTGCGCGCTAATTCCCCAGCCCCGCCCGCACTCGCGCCAGATCTTCTGCCGTATCAACGCCAGCCTCGGGCGCTTGGTCCACTTGGATCACCCGGATTCGTTCACCCATGAACAGGATGCGGAGCTGTTCCAAACACTCCACCCGCTCCAACTCCGAAACCGGAGCAACAATGTACCGCCGAAGAAACCCTACAAAATATCCGTATATTCCGATATGGCGGAGCCAGCACCGTGCCTCCGGCAAATTAACTCGATCCGCTGAAAAACCATTTCGATAGTACGGGATAGGGGCGCGACTGAAGTACAGCGAATAACCCTGCCCATCCAGAACTACCTTTACGGTATTAGGGTTAAATACTTCCGCAATATTTTCGATAGGCGCGGCCAGCGTAGCGACCTTCGCAACCTTTTCGCGGCTGAGCGCGTCCGCCAATTGCCGGATCAGATCAGGATCCATGGCGGGCTCATCGCCCTGCAGGTTGATCACCAGTTCGGTATCGCTCCACCCCAGACGATCCGCCACCTCGGCGATTCGCTCCGAACCACTGTTATGATCTTCCCGCGTCATCACGGCGGTCACGCCCACCCCGTCAACCGCCTCGGCGATCCGGTGGTCGTCGGTGGCCACAAACACTTCACCACAGCCGGCTTCCAGCGCCCGTTCGCACACATGGACGATCATCGGCTTGCCGGCGATGGGCAGGAGCGGCTTCCCCGGCAACCGGCTGGAACCGTACCGGGCCGGAATCACGATCTTACAGGGCGCCGCCATCAGCCACTCCGGTCACGCTTCGAGCCGACAGGGCGTCGTATTCCTCAAGGCTCAGCCGTCGTGCCTCGCTTTCCAGCATGACGGGGATATCGTCCCGAATCGGATAAGCCAACCGGTCTGCCTTGCACAGCAGCTCTGCCGCTTCCTTCTTATAAACGAGGTCGCCCTTACAGATTGGGCACACCAGAATTTCGAGCAGTTTCTTGTCCATCGCTTCTAGCCTCTAACAGTTCAAACACGCGTCGTTCAAAAGTCGCCGGCAACACCGCCGTCACCGGAACATACCAAAACTCAGGCCGGGCAAAGTGTCGGCACTTGACCGCATCCTTCTCCGTCATCAGCACGGGGTGCCCGACCGTTGGCACATCTTCCCGGGTATAGGCGTGATGATCGGGAAATGGCCAGGGCTCGCAGTCGATTCCAGTCTCGGCCAGCAACCGGAAAAATCGGTCGGGATTGCCGAGACCAGCCAAGGCGACCGGGTTTTGACCGACAAAATCGGCCAAGGGTCGCCGTTCCCCGTTGACGAGGTTGACGGCCTTATCCGCCGCCAGCTTCATCGGCCATTCGCCAGCTTGAGCGATGCCGCCGTTACAGACCACCAGATCGACCGTCTTCAGCCGCTCCAGCGGCTCACGTAACGGCCCCGCCGGCAGCAGATGCCCGTTACCGAAGCGGCGGGTACCATCCACCACCGCGATTTCGAGGTCGCGTGACAGGGAATAATGCTGCAGGCCATCGTCGGCGATCACGACATCGCAGGAATGGCGCGGCAACAGCGCCGCCACCGCCGCTCCGCGGTCGCGGTGCACAACGACCGGAACCCCCGAGCGTTGCGCCAACAGCACCGGTTCATCCCCAACTTCGGCCGGATCGCTTTCAGCCTGTACCTGCCTGGGGGCTGAGGTGGCGCGCCCATGGTACCCGCGACTGACGATGCCGGGGCGCCACCCCGCCGACGCCAGTCGCCCGGCCAGCCACAGCACCAACGGCGTCTTGCCGACACCGCCCACGGTGAGATTGCCGACCACGATCACCGGTACCGGGAATCGCCGGCTGGCTTTGAGACCGCGGCGATAGAGCGCCCGCCTCAGACCCGCCGCCGCGGCAAACAGCCGCTCCAGGGGAATCAGTACCGGATTGGCATCAACGCGGCCATACCACTGGGATTCCAGCCAGATCTCCGGCCCTCCCCGCCGTGGCGGTGGCGCCCCCGTCACGGCGGGCTCGGGCCGTCGGAAACCGACTTCGCGGCAAACGTAATGTGTACGAACCCAGCCTGCGCCGATGCGTCCAAAACGCTCATCACCGCCTGATGGGGCGTCTTTTGGTCCGCGCTGATGGTCACCAGCGGATCTTTATCCTCACCCGCAGCCTGCACCAACGCCTTCCTCAAGGTTTCCGGGCGGTTGTTGACCAATTGATGCTCGTTGACAAAATAGCGGCCCGCTGCGTCGATCACCACCTGAACGCCGCGCTGTTCCGGCGGAGCCGAGGAACTCGCCTCCGGCAAGCGGATATGGAGCGCGGCCTCGCGGCTGAAGGTGGTGGTCAACACCAGGAAGATCAACAGCACGATCAGCACGTCGATCATCGGGATCAAATTGAGTTCGGGCTTGTCAGCCCGCCGGTGTTTGAAGTTCATGGCTCCACCTAGGCTTCCCGCTCGCCGTGAAGGATCTCGATGAGGCGCAAGGCCTCCTCCTCCATGCGGATCGACAAATCATCGACCTTGGCGACGAAATGGCGGTGAAACATCAGGCTGGGTATGGCCACCACGAGCCCGGAAGCGGTGGTGATCAGAATTTCCGAGATACCCCCGGCGAGGTGCGCCGGATTGGTCAAGCCTTCGGCCGTGGAAAAATTGGCAAACACCTTGATCATGCCCAAGACGCTTCCCAGCAGGCCCAGATAAGGGGAAATCGCGGCGATGGTGCCGAGCGTGTTGAGATAGCGGCCGAGATCGTGGACCACCTGGCGGCCGGCCTGCTCCAGCGAATCCTTCATGATCTCTCGTCCGTGATGATAGTTGAGCAATCCGGCCGCGAACACCGCGCCTAACGGCGAGCCGAGCCGCAACTGGCGCAGCTGATTGCGGTCGAGCAAGTCCTTGGTGTGGAGATTCCAGACATCGACCACCAGTTCCTTGGGTATGATCTTGCGTGTCCGCAGGGTCCAGAAACGCTCGGCGATGATGGCCAGCGCGACGACGGAACAGCCGATGAGCGGCCACATGACCCAACCGCCAGCCCGAATGAGTTCGTACACCTTCTACCCCCTTCCCATTGTTAGCGTCGATCAATTCTAACCCAGCCGGCGTGTGTGATTACCTGGCGCCATCCGCCCCCCGGCCGGCCGCAGATCGCCCGGGCCGATCGACCCAAAACCAGGCGATGATCAAAGCCGGAAAACTACACCAGGCCGCGGCGGCGAAAACGGCCTGAGGACCTAACAGATCCCAGGCCAATCCGCTCCAATAGCTGCCCACCATGCCGCCGAAACCGTAACTCAAGCTGCTGTACAGGGCTTGCCCCTTGCCATGATGACGCCCGGCGAAATAGCGGTGGACCAGTTGGATCGCCACCGCATGGGACGCGCCAAAGGTGGCCGCATGCAGCAGTTGGGCGGTGGCCAGGAGCACCGGTTGCGCCACCAACTCGGCGAGCACCCACCAGCGCAACGCCCCCAACAGGATCGCGGCCAGCAGAACCTGGCGCAGACGGAACCTGCCGAGGACGCGCTCCAACACCAGGAACAGGGCGATCTCCGCCGCCACGCCGAGGCTCCAGAGCATGCCGATATCCCTGCCATCGTAACCGTGGTCGTGCAGGTAAACCGAAAAGAAGGTGTAGTACGGGCCATGCGCGACCTGAATCAACATGGCCACCGCCAGAAAGGCCAGCACCCGGCCCTGTCTCAGGATCGCCCACAACGAACCCTCATCGCCACCGCCATGGCGCACCGTTCGCTCCCTGACAAGGAGCGTCACCAGCCCCATCGCCAGCAACGTCAACAAAATCAGCTGGGGCAGACAGGCGATGGCGAAGCGGTGATCCAGCGCCCAGCCCAGGCCTGAAACCGAAGCGATGAAGCCGACCGAGCCCCACAGCCGGATCCGGCTGTAGCGACTGACCCGGCTCCCCAGGTAGGCCAGGGTCACCGCCTCGAACAACGGCAACGGTGCGTTCCAGAAGAAGCTCATCAGCAAGGTGGCCAAGGCCACCATGGAAAAGCCGCTGTCCCACAACAGCGCGGTGAAGCAGGCGGCAGTCAGCCACGACGACAGCCGCACCAGCAAAACGCTGCGGTCGCTCCGGTCGGCCAGCCATCCCCACAGATTGGGAGACACCAGCTTGGTCGCCGGCAGAAGGGCCATGAGCAGGCCGATCTGAACGTGGTCGTAGCCCTCCGCCTGCAAATAGAGAGGCCAGTAAGGCAGGAACGCCCCGAGCGCGGCGAAGTAGAAAAAGTAAAACCCGGAAAGGCGCCAGTACGGCAGCGGTTCGGTGCCGCCGGGACTCATCCGGCGCCGGCCGGGATCGGTTTCAGATCGACCCGAACGTCACCGTTCTGGGCGCGGTGGCGCAACACATGGTCCAAGAGCACGATGGCGACCATGGCTTCGGCGATGGGAGTGGCGCGAATGCCCACGCAGGGATCGTGGCGGCCGGTGGTGATCACCTCGGTCGGCGTCCCGTTCACATCGACGGTCCGTCCCGGCAGCCGCAGGCTCGAAGTGGGCTTCAGGGCGATGCCGGCCACGATGTTCTGGCCGCTGGAGATGCCGCCCAGGATGCCGCCGGCGTGATTGCTGAGAAATCCCTCCGGAGTCATCTCGTCGCGGATTTCGGTGCCGCGCGCTTCCACGCAGGCGAAACCGCCGCCGATCTCCACGCCTTTGACGGCGTTGATGCTCATCAGGGCGTGGGCCAGATCGGCGTCGAGCCGGTCGAAAATGGGTTCGCCCAAGCCGGGCGGCACCCCGGTCGCGATCACGTTGACCCGGGCGCCGATGGAGTCGCCGTCCTTGCGCAGCCGGTCCATGAAAGCCTCCAGCTCCGGCACCTTGTCCGGGTCCGGACAGAAGAAGGGATTGCCGCCGACCGCCTCCCAATCCACCAGATCCAGCCGGATCGGCCCCAACTGAGCCAGGTAGCCGCGCACCGCGATGCCCCAGCCCCCGAGACATTTCTTGGCGATCGCTCCGGCCGCCACCCGCATGGCGGTCTCCCGCGCCGAGGAACGGCCGCCGCCGCGGTAGTCGCGGATGCCGTACTTCATGTGGTAGCTGTAGTCGGCGTGACCGGGCCGAAACTTGGCCGCGATGTCGGAATAGTCCTTGGACCGCTGGTCGGTGTTCTCGATCAGCAAGCCAATGGGCGTGCCGGTGGTGCGCCCTTCGAACACGCCCGACAGTATCCTCACCTCATCGGCCTCGCGGCGCTGGGTGGTGTGACGGGAAGTACCCGGCTTACGCCGGTCCAGGTCACGCTGCAGGTCCGCCTCGGTCAGTTCCAGCCCCGGCGGGCAACCGTCCACGATGCAACCGAGCGCCGGCCCGTGGCTCTCGCCGAACGTGGTGACGGTGAATAGCTTGCCTATCGAATTTCCGGACATGTCGATTTCCAGGACGGATGCGAAACCGGTCTGCCGGCGGTGGCGCGACCGATGAACGAAGAGGGGTATTCTACACGCTCCCCCAGGTCCCGGCGGGGCGTCGGCTGCTTGCGGCGATCGCTGCCCGCACCGATAATCCGGCGTCTTTCCGGCAAGGGATTCGTCCGCCATGAAACATCTGATCCTGCTGACCCTGATCGCCGGGGCTTATTTTCTCTACACCCGCCACTCGCCCTTCCAAACCGAAGTCACCGATCCCTATTTCGCCGAAGTCCGGATCACCCTGGGCGACACCGGCGTATCGCTGGTCGGCTACGGCAAAATGAACTCGCTGGAGGACTGCCAGGCCCGGGCTGCCTTGGTTTGGGTCGAGACCTTCAAGGAGATCGGCGAGACCCAGGCGGAGACGGACTGTTCCCGGGAATTACCGGAGAGGTATCGGCGGGTTTTCGACAACCAGAGCATCTCGGCAACCTATTTGAGCTTCGACAAAGGCTCCGACCGCGAACGGGACGGACGCTTCGTCATCTACGGCATTCCCTCCAGCATCGTCGCCGGAGAGTGCTCGAAGCTCATCGAGCGGGCACGCCGGACCTACACCGGCAAGATCTACTGCGTGCAGGGCACGGTGGGATAACCCCAGATCCGCTAACCCAATGCGTTGCGGTAGATTACCAACTGCTCGGCCGTGAGCAGAAACACCCCGTCGCCCCCCCGCTCGAAGTCCAGCCAGCAGAACGGCACCTGCGGATAGGCCTGCTCCAGCGCCTCCGCGCTGCTGCCCACTTCCACCACCAGGATGCCGCCGGGTTTCAGATGGGGCTCGGCGTCTTTCAGGATGCGACGCACACAGTCCAGCCCATCGCCCCCCGACTCCAGCCCGATGCGGGGTTCGGCATGGTATTCCGGGGGCAAGCCCTGCCACTCGGCGGAATTCACATAGGGCGGATTGCTGACGATGAGGTCGTAACGGCGATCCCTCACTGGGGCGTACAAATCCCCTTCCAGCGGATACACCTGCCCCTCGACCTCGTGCTTGGCCACATTGATGCGCGCCACCTCCAAGGCCGCAGGACTGAGGTCCACCGCATCGACCCGGGCCTGCGGAAACGCCAGGGCACAGGTAATCGCAATGCAGCCGCTGCCGGTGCAGAGGTCGAGGATATCGCTCACGCCATCCGGGTCTTCCAGCCAGGGCGAGAATCGCTGCTGGATCAGCTCGGCAATGGGCGAACGCGGCACCAGCACCCGTGCATCCACGTAAAACGGCAGTCCACAGAACCACGCCTCGCCGACCAGATAAGCGGCAGGAACGCGTTCCCGCACCCGCCGCTCGATCAACGCCACCACGGCTTCCCGTTCCTCCGGCGTCAAGGCGCAGGCGAAAAAACCGGTGGCCAGATCGTGGGGCTGGTGGATGGCATGGAGTACCAGGGCCGCCGCCTCGTCGAGGGCATTGGCGGTGCCGTGGCCGAAGCAAAGCCCGGCCGCGGCAAAGCGGCTGGCGCCCCAGCGGATGTAGTCGCCGATGGTGGCCAAGGTGGCGGTGACGGACTGTTGGGCGGTCATCGGGGCGATGGATGGGTAAGCTAAGGGTACAGGGCGATCGCGTCGAGGCCCGCGGTTTCCGCCAGACCGAACATCAGGTTCATGTTTTGGACCGCCTGCCCCGCAGCCCCCTTGACCAGGTTGTCGATGACCGACAACACCACCACCGTGCTGCCGCCCTGCGGACGATGCAGCGCGATCTGACAGCGGTTGGAGCCGCGCACGCTGCGGGTATCCGGATGACTGCCGAAAGGCAGGACATCGACGAACGGCTCACCCCGGTAGCGCGCCTCGTACAGGGCCGCTAAATCGCCTGGATCGCCCGCCAGTTCGGCATAGAGAGTGGCGTGGATGCCCCGGATCATCGGTAACAGATGGGGCACGAAGGTCAGGCTGACCGCGCCGCCGGCGGCGCGTTCCAATCCCTGGCGGATTTCAGGCAGGTGGCGATGGCCGGCGACTCCGTAGGCCTTGAAGCTCTCCCCGGTCTCGCTCAGCAGCATGGGAATCTCGGCGCGCCGGCCGGCGCCGCTGGTGCCGGACTTGGCATCGGCGATCAAGCGACCGGTATCCACCAGCCCTGCTTCCAGCAACGGCAAAAATCCCAACTGCACCGCCGTGGGATAGCAGCCCGGATTGGCCACCAGCCGTGCCTCGCGGATCGCTGCCCGATTGACCTCGGGCAGGCCGTAGACCGCTTGCGGCAACCGCTGCGGACACGCATGGGGTTCGCCGTACCAGCGCTCCCATTCGGCCGGGTCTCGAAGGCGGAAGTCGGCGGCCAGGTCGATGATGCGCACACCCGCCGCCAGCAAAGGTTCCGCCATGCGCATGGCAGTGCCGTTGGGCGTGGCGAAGAAGGCCACGTCGCAACCGGTCAGCGCCTCGATCGAAGGTTCGCTGAAACAGCCGGGAACATGCCCCCGCAAACTCGGGTAAAGCTCGTCCACCCGCCGCCCGGCATCGCCGCGGGAGGTGACCGTGACCAGCTCCACCCGAGGATGACCGGCCAACAGCCGCAGCAACTCCACCCCGGTGTAGCCGGTTCCGCCGACGATGCCTGCCTTGATCATGGGAAAAGCGGATCAGCGCTGGGAACGTACCGGGTCTTTACCACCCGGAACCGGCCCACTAATTGCCAGCGAAGGACTCGACCTTAGCCTTGAGTTTCTGTCCCGGCTTGAAGGTAACCACTCGCCGCGCGGTGATGGGAATCTCCTCGCCGGTCTTGGGATTACGGCCGGGCCGCTCCTTCTTGTCGCGCAGATCGAAGTTGCCGAAGCCGGACAATTTCACGGCCCCGCCGGCCTCGAGGGCCGTTTTTATTTCATCGAAAAACTGGTCGACCAGTTCCTTGGCATCCCGCTTGTTGATGCCGAGGTCCTCCAAAAGCTTTTCGACCAGATCAGCTTTCGTCAATGCCATGTTCAATCTCTCAGTTTCGCTTGAAATTCGTTGGTCAAAGCCGCCACCACAGCCTGCATCACCGCATCCACCCGCGCGTCGGTGAGGGTGTCGGCGTCATCCTGCAAAATCAATCCCAGCGCGACACTTTTCAGTCCCGCACCGATGCTGTCGCCCTGATAAAGGTCGAACACGATCACGTCGCGCAGCAGCTCGCCGGCACTGCGGCGGATGCCGGCGACCAGATCCGCGCACGCGATTCGATCCGCGACCACCACCGCGATATCCCGCCGCACCTGGGGAAACTTCGACAGGCTCTGGAATTTCGGCACCTGCCGATGCAGCAGGACATCCTGATCCAATTCGAACAGGAACACCCGTCCGGTGAAGCCCAGATCCGCCTCCAAGCGCGGGTGAAGCATGCCCAGCCAACCCAGATGGCTGCCGTCCAGCAGCAATTCGGCGGCCTGGCCCGGATGCAGCGCCGGATGCGGCTTCGCCACGAAGGCCACCCGCTCAACCACGCCGCAATGGCGGAACAGCGCTTCCAAATCGGCCTTCAGATCGAAGAAATCGACCTGACGCGAGCGAACGCCCCACTGCTCCTCTTCCGCCGGACCCAAGATTAGCCCGGCCAGCGATTTCTGCTGCTGGATCCGGCCAAGAGTGCCACTGAACCGCAGCCCCGATTCGAACAGACGAACCCGCTGCTGCTGGCGGTTGATGTTTTTAAGCGCGGCCTCCAGCAATCCGCACCACAATCCAGTGCGCATCACGCCCAGATCGGCCGAGATCGGGTTCAACAGCGGCAAGCCCTCCACGTCCGGGTCCAGCTTGGACTGGTTCGCCCCATCGACGAAGCTGTAGGTGATGGCTTCCTGATAACCGCGGTCCACCAGCAGGTCTTTCAGCCGGTCCAGGTCCACCACGGTCTCCGCCTCGGCCTGCAGCTGCATGGACGCCAGCGGGCTGCGCTTGGGCAAATTGTTGTAGCCGTAAACCCGCCCGATTTCCTCGATCAAATCCACTTCCAGCGCGATGTCGAAGCGGTAACCCGGCGGCGTGACGGTCCATCCCGAACTGTCGGCTTTCACCGTCATCCCCAGACTGCTCAGGATGGCGCCGACCCGCTCCGCCGGAACGACCAGTCCCAGATAACCGTTGAGCCGGTCGGCGCGCAGCCGGATCGGCGCCCGCACCGGCAAATGTTCGGCCGAACTGACCTCGATCACCGGCCCGGCCACGCCGCCCGCGATCTCCAGCAACAATGCGGTGGCCCGTTCGATGGCGCGCGGCTGCAAAGTCGGATCGACGCCCCGCTCGAAGCGATGGGAAGAGTCGGTCGCCAGTCCGAAGCGGCGTGCCCTGCCGGCGATGGCTGCCGGGTCAAAATAGGCGCACTCCAGAAACACGGTGGCGGTTGCGTCACCCACCGCCGAATCGCGCCCCCCCATAATTCCCGCCAAGGCCAGGGGCCGATCATCGTCGGCGATCACCAGCACGTCGTCCTGCAACTCGACGGGCTGGTCGTTCAGCAAGGCCAACGTCTCGCCGCTGCGGCTCCAGCGCACCTGCACGCCCCCCTTCAGGCGGGCGGCATCGAACGCGTGCAGCGGCTGCCCCATCTCCAACAGCACATAGTTGGTGACGTCCACCAACGGCCCCAGAGAACGCAAACCGGAGCGACGCAAGCGCTCCACCATCCAGTTGGGTGTCCGGGCGTCGGCACGGAAGCCGCTCAACACACGGCCCAGATAGCGTGGACAGGCGTCAGGTGCGGCCACTCGCACAGGAAACACCTCGCTGGTGCCCTCGGCCACCGGCGCCACTTCAGGCGCCTGCCAGACCAGGCCATTCAGCAAGGCAACCTCGCGGGCGATGCCGTGAACGCTGAGGCAGTCGGCCCGATTGGGCGGCAGGTCGACCTCGATGGCGACGTCGTCCAGTTGCAGGTAGTCGCGCACCTCGGCCCCGACCGGTGCGTCCGCCGGCAACGCCATCAGCCCGGCAACCCCGTCCTCGAATCCCAATTCCTTGGCCGAGCACAACATGCCGAAAGACCGCACGCCGCGCAATTCGGAGCTGCGGATGGTCATGCCGCCGGGCAGCACCGCGCCTTCCACCGCCAGCGGCGCCTTCATGCCCAAGGCGACGTTGGGCGCGCCGCAGACGATGGTCAGCGGCTCGCCGCGGCCGGCGGCGACCCGGCAAACCCGCAAGCGGTCGGCGTTGGGATGGGGTGCCAGTTCCACGACTTCGCCCACCACCACGCCGGAGAACCGGGCAGCCACCGGCTCGATGCTGTCCACCTCGAGTCCGGCCATGGTCAATTGGGCCGCCAGTTCCGCCGTGGCGACGTTGGGATTGACGCAGCTTCTCAGCCAGGCTTCGCTAAAACGCATGGAGAATCCTTGGATCAGGCAGCCCGGAACTGCTGCAGAAACCGCAGGTCGTTCTCGAAAAACAGGCGCAAGTCATTGATGCCGTACCGCAGCATGGCCAGCCGCTCCACCCCCATGCCGAAGGCGAAGCCGCTGAACCGCTCGGTATCGACGTCCACGTAGCTGAACACCCGCGGATGGATCATGCCGCAGCCCATCACCTCGAGCCAGCCGCTGTCGCCGCAAACCCGGCAGCCGCTGCCGCCGCACATGACGCATTCGATATCGACTTCCGCCGAAGGCTCGGTGAAGGGGAAATACGACGGCCGAAAGCGCACGCCGATGTCCTTCTCGAAAAACTGACGCAGAAAGTCGTACAGAATGCCGCGCAAATCGGCGAAGCTGACGCCTTCGTCCACCAGAAACCCTTCCACCTGGTGGAACATGGGGGTGTGGGTCAGGTCGGAATCGCAGCGATACACCCGGCCGGGGGCGATCACCCGGAACGGCGGCTCACCGGACTGCATCACCCGCACCTGGACGGGCGAGGTGTGGGTCCGCAGCAGCGTGTGCGCGTCGAAGTAAAAGGTGTCGTGCATCGCCCGCGCCGGGTGGGACGCCGGAATGTTGAGCGCTTCGAAGTTGTGGTAGTCGTCCTCGATCTCCGGGCCTTCCACCACCTCGAAGCCGGCACTCTTGAACAGCCGGCAGATGCGCCGCAGAGTCAGGGTCGCCGGATGCAGGCCGCCGCCGCCCAGCCCGCGGCCGGGCAGGGTCACGTCGATGCGCTCACGGGCCAGGCGCTGATCCAGGGCGCGGGCCTCCAGATCCCGCTTGCGCGCTTCTAGGGCAGCCTGAAAGCGGTCGCGGATCTGGTTGATCACGGCACCGGCCTGACGCCTTTCATCCGGCTGCATGGCGCCCAGCGACTTCATGCGTTCGGTGAAGACGCCCTTCTTGCCGACGTGGTCGACGCGGATCTGGTCAAGCTGACCCAGATCGTCGCAACCGGCGATGCTGGCGAGGGCGCGGGCTAGGACTTCGTCGATGTTCTCGGTCACTCCGTAGCTCACACTCAGAGACGGTCCGGAAAGCCGGAGCGGGTTCGCCCCGGCGCAAGCCGAAGACGCGTTAGGCGGCGGGCGTGGCCTGCTTCACCAATTCGGCGAAAGCGGCCTTGTCGTAGACGGCGATATCGGCAAGAACCTTGCGGTCCAGGTTGATGGAAGCCTTCTTCAAACCGTCCATGAACCGGCTGTAGGACATGCCGCATTCCCTGGCCGCCGCGTTGATGCGGGCAATCCACAGGGCGCGGAACTGGCGCTTCCGTTGGCGGCGGTCGCGGTACGCGTACTGGCCGGCCTTGATGACCGCCTGCTTGGCGACCCGGAACACGCGGCTGCGGGCACCGTAGTAGCCCTTGGCCAGCTTGAGAATTTTCTTGTGCCGGGCATGCGCCGTGACACCACGTTTAACTCTGGGCATGGATGCTGATCCCCTTTAACGAACGATGGAAACGGTTAGACGTAGGGCATCAGCCGGGATGCGCTTTTCACGTCCGACGCGTGAAGGGCGCCGGTCGCCCGCAACTGGCGCTTACGCTTGGTGCTCTTCTTGGTCAGGATATGGCGGCGGTGGGAATGGCTGCACTTGAATCCGCCCGAGGCGGTCTTCCGGAAGCGCTTCGCCGCACCGCGGTTGGTCTTCATCTTTGGCATGGTTAACTCCAGTAATCAATCAACTACTTCTTTTTCTTGGGCGCCAGGGTCATGCTCAGCTGCTTGCCTTCCATCTTGGGAAACTGCTCGACGACGGCATGTTCCGTCAGATCGGTTTCCACCCGTTTCAGCAAGTCCATCCCCAGTTCCCGGTGGGACAATTCGCGCCCCCGAAACCGCACGGTGATCTTGGCCTTGTCACCTTCCGTGAGAAACCGGATCAAGCTGCGCAACTTCACCTGATAGTCACCCTCGTCGGTTCCCGGCCGGAACTTGATCTCCTTGATGTGAATCAGCTTCTGCTTTTTCTTGGCAGCCTGCTGCTTCTTGCTCATCTCGAACCGGTACTTGCCGTAATCCATCACCCGGCAAACGGGCGGCTCCGCGGTGGGCGAGATCTCGACCAGGTCGAGGTCGGCATCGAAAGCCATCTGCTTGGCCTCCCGACTGGAGACGATCCCCAACTGCTGGCCTTCGGCTCCGATCAGCCGGACTTGCGGATAAGTGATTTCGTCGTTCAGACGCGGCTCTTTTCTATCGTTCGCAGTGATACCCTGGTCCTCCCCGAGTTTGGTCAAGCAACAGACGCCGAGCGGGCCGCGGTTTCGCGCGCGAACCGTTCACAAATTTCCGCCAAGGGAAACGCCCCGAGATCCTGACCACTCTGGGTCCTGATCGTCACGGTGCCGGATTCGGCTTCCTTATCGCCCAAGATGAGCATGTAAGGAACCCGTTGCTTTGAATGTTCGCGGATTTTATAGCCGATCTTCTCATTTCTCAAGTCGGCTGCCGCACGGAAACCCCGCCGTTTCAATTCGTTAGCGACCTTATCCGCATAATCCGCCTGCCGATCGGTGATATTCAGCACCG